>JAPKYU010000294.1 GCA_026394175.1 Acidobacteriota bacterium
TACTTCAGGGTGCCGGCGAGGAACAGCGCATTGCCGCCGCGCCGGACGCGAAACACCACGTCCTGTCCGGGTTTCAGCGTGCTCTGGATCCTCCGGACGTCGGAGATGGACCTGACCGGCTGCCGCTGGATCTCCAGGATGACATCGCCGCGCACCATGCCAATGTCGTCGGCAAACGAGTTCGGCTCCACCGCCGCCACAACCACACCGCCGGCGCTGCGATGCCCGAGCCGCTCGGCCAGCTCAGGGGTCAGCTCCTGCAGCGAGAGGCCGAACTTCACGCCGGACGCCTCGTCGGACCTGCCGCTGTTGGCTTCTTCTGCGTTTTGATTTCCGAACAAGCTGGCGCGGTCGGCCACGGTCACCGTGGTTTCGGCGGTCTTGCCGTCGCGCGCATACTGGATCCGCAAGGTCGTACCCGGCGGAGTATCGGAAACCCGGGTGACCAGGTCATTGCCGTCTTTTACCGGCGTGCCGTTCACCGCAACGATGACGTCACCGGACTTCAGCCCCGCTTTCTCGGCCGGTGAGCCGGCCTTCACGTCGTCCACCACCACGCCTTGCTTTACGCCCAGAGCCCGCAGCAGGGCCGGGTTGCGGTTTTCGTCGTTGACGAACTGAATGCCGATCGACCCGCGCGATACGTGGCCGGTCTTGATGATCTGGTCGTATACCCGGATGGCGGTGGTCGACGGCAGCGCGAAGCCGATCCCTTCCCAGGCGCCGCCGTTGCTCACGATCATGGTGTTGATGCCGATCACCTGGCCGGCCATGTTGACCAGCGGGCCGCCGCTGTTGCCCGGGTTGATGGCGGCATCGGTCTGCAGGAAATGCTGGAACTGCGAGCCGCCGACATCGCGGTTCCGGGCGCTGATGATGCCCGCAGTGACAGTCTGCTCGAGGCTGAACGGGCTGCCGATGGCCAACACCCAGTCGCCCACGTTCATCCCGTCGCTGTTTCCCAGGCCCGCGGGCGCCAGCGCCTTGCCGGCGTTGACCTTGATCACGGCCAGGTCCGTTTCGCTGTCAGAACCGATCAGCTTGGCCTCGTACGGCTTCGGATCGTCGGCGAACTTCACCTGGATGCGGTCGGCGCCCTTCACCACGTGCTGGTTCGTCAGGATGTATCCCTGGCGATCGACGACGATGCCCGAGCCCAGGCTCCGCTGGCGCAGGTTGCCGCGCGGCGCCGTGCCGAACGGATTGCCAAATGGGCCGAAGAACTGCTCGAAGGGGTCCTCGGTGTCGAAGCCCGGCCGGCCGCGGCGCGGGCCGGCCTGCTTTATTGTTGATTCGGTGTTGATGTTGACGACCGACGGCCGCAACTGCGCGGCGATTTGCGCGAACGCCGAGGAGAGCTGCGCGGGCGTGGGAATCGCCAGCGGCACCGCCCCAGGGGCCGCGCTGTCCGCGCGTGTTTTTGCGCCGCGCGTCAAAACGCCGCCGGCTGCCAGGCCGAGCAATAGCATGAACACGAGAAGGGCCCGCGAGGCCGCCGCCGACCGGGCCATCTTCGCTGCCAACACTTGCAGTTTGTCTTTCATCGAACTCCTCCTGGTAACGGCCGGTGTCCGCCCGCCGTCCTTTAAGTGAGCCGCGACCGTAAGGGAGCGTCCCCGACTCCTTGCCTACGCGGACGACCTCAGTTTCGGGGACGCTCCCTTACGGTCGCGGCTCGGTTGTACCGTTTGTGCGTGGATCTGCTATCTGTTTAGCATGTGCTAACCCACTAGCATGTTTGACGAACCACACCTCGCTTGGTTTCACCTATTTGTTGGCGTTCTTTTCCGATGCAACCCTTGCGGCTGTTTGCTAGTCTGTTAGCATAGAAACGGACGCCGTGGCGCTAACCCTGTGCGCTACCGGCCGTCTGCAATCTTTTTGGAGCGAACGTGACCAACGAACTCGAACTCGGACGGCGCGAGCGACAGATCATGGATGCCGTCTACCGGCTGGGAAGCGCGTCGGTGGCCGAAGTGCGCGCCGAGCTGCCCGATCCGCCCAGCTATTCGGCTGTGCGCGCAATGTTGAACCTGCTGGAGGCCAAGGGGCATCTCAAACATGAGCGCGACGGCCTGCGGTATGTCTATCGTCCGACGGTGGCGCAGGACCGGGCGCGCCGCTCGGCGCTTCGCCACATGGTCCACACCTTTTTCCACGGCTCGCCGGGCGAGGCCGCCGCGGCGCTGCTCGAGCTTCCCGAAGGCGAGCTGTCTGACACCGAGCGGGAGCGGCTGGCGCGGCTCATCGAGCGGACGAAAGCCGAAGGACGGTAGACGGGGGCGCGTGAATGGGATGGCCTGGGTTCATACAAGTTCTTCAAGCGCCAGGCGCCGGCGCCTGGCTCGGTGACCTGCTGAACGCCTCGCTGAAGGCGGTCGCCATCTTTCTGGCAGCCGGCTTGTGCGCGTTTGCCGCCCGGCGGTCGTCGGCAGCGGTGCGGCACGCGATCTGGCTCCTGGCCCTTTCGAGCGCCGCCGCGCTGCCGCTGCTTTCACACCTGCTGCCGCCCTGGGAGCCGGCCTGGCTGCCCGCCGCCGGTTTACTCCGCACTCCGCACTCTGCACTCCGCACTTTCGCCGGCACTCATCACTCATCAGCCATCGCTCATCACTTCAACTGGCCGGCGGTTGCGGCTGCGGTGTGGTTGCTGGTGGCGGCTGCGCTGGCCCTCCGCTGGCTGGCCAATCACGTTGCGCTGGTCCGCCTCACCCGGCGCGCCTCGCACCTGTCTGACCCCGCTCTGGCTGAGACGGTTGAGGAGCTGCGGGGAACGGTCGGTATCCGGCGCGGGATCCGGTTGCTCGTCAGCGCGGAGATTGAAACGCCGATCACCGCCGGCGTACTGCGGCCGGCCGTGGTGCTGCCGCCCGACTTTGACGAGTGGCCGGCGGCGTGGCAGCGCGCCGCCCTGCTGCACGAGCTGGCGCACGTCGCCCGTTTCGATACGCTGGCGCAGGTCATGGCCCGGCTGGCGTGCATTGCCTATTGGTTCAACCCGCTGGCCTGGATCGCCGCCCGCGCCCTTAGGGAAGAATGCGAGCGGGCTTGCGACGATTACGTGCTGGCCCGTGGAATCAAAGCATCCGACTATGCGCGCGAACTGCTGGACCTGGCGTGCGCGCTCCCTGCTTTGAAAATGAGCCCTTCAGCGGTGGCGCTGGCGCGGCGCCACAGCGTGCGCGGCCGCCTGTTGGCGATTCTTGACGCGCAGGCCTCGCGCCGCCCGGTGAGCCAATTGGGAGTCGCGGCCACCCTGGCCGTTGCTTTGGCGCTGGCGGGGCCGCTGGCGGCGATTCGCGCGCCCCGCGCCAGGCCCGTTGCAGCGGCCGCAATCCGCAGCCCGCGTATCAGCGGGACCCAGCCTGCCGTGCTGGCCGAGGCGGTGGCGCCGCCCGCAGCGCTGCGCCCGGCTTCCATGCCCGCCCGCGCTCGTTCCGCAGCGCCGCCCACGCGCGCCCCCGACCTGGAAGCGTCTCCTCCAACCATCTTCCTGATCCGAATCTAATGAGATGAAAATGGGACGCCCGCCGCGGCGGGAACCCAGACGTGCGCAGATCAAATCTGCGTTCATCTGCGTCCCATTTTTTCAGGATGTCAGTGCGCCGCGGCGGCGTGGCCGGCCAGTTCCTTGACGATCTCGCCGACGAAGCCCTTGGCGTCTCCGAAGAGCATCAGCGTCCGGTCGAGGGAATAGAGGGGGTTGTCGATGCCGGCGAAGCCGGGGCTCATGCTGCGCTTGATCACCATCACGGTCCGCGCTTTGTCCACGTCCATGATCGGCATACCGTAGATGGGGCTGGCGGTGTCGGTGCGGGCGGCCGGGTTGGTTACGTCATTGGCGCCGATCACCAGGGCCACGTCGGTCTGCGGAAAATCCGGGTTGATCTCCTCCATGTCCAGCAGCCGGTCGTAAGGGATATCGGCCTCGGCCAGCAGCACGTTCATGTGGCCGGGCATGCGGCCGGCCACGGGATGGATGCCGAACTTGACGTCCACGCCGCGCCGAACGAGCGCGTCGAACAGCTCGCGCACTTTGTGCTGCGCCTGCGCCACAGCCATGCCATAGCCGGGGATGATGGCTACGGAATTGGCGGCGGCCAGGATGCCGGCCGCCTCTTCGGGACTTGCGCTGCGCACGTTGCGCGCCTGCCCAGTGGCGGCGGCGGAAGCCTGCACCTGCCCGAAGGCCCCGAACAGCACGTTCGTGAACGAGCGGTTCATGGCCTTGGACATGATCACCGAAAGGATGAACCCGGAGGAGCCGTCGAGCGCGCCGGCCACGATCAGCAGCTTGCTGTCCAGCGCGAAACCCATGGCCGCCGCCGACAGGCCGGCATAGGAGTTGAGCAGCGAGATGACGGTGGGCATGTCGGCGCCGCCGATGGGCACGATCATCATCACCCCGAAAGCGAGCGGGAGGATGATCATCAGCGGGAACAGCGCCATCCGATGCGGGTGCAGAACGAGAACCACGGCGATGATGACGGCAATGGCCAGAAGCGATAGGTTGACGAGGTTCTGGCCCTTGTAGGTGATCGGCCGCTGCGGCAAGACTTCCTGGAGCTTGCCGGCGGCCATGAGACTGCCCGTGAACGTCAGGCTGCCGAGAATCACCTCGATGGCCAGCACGGCCATGGTGAAGCCGGGCACGTTGGGCGCGCGCAGGTAGTACTCGGCCGTGCCCACCAGCACGACCGAGAAGGCGCCGAAGGCGTGGCTGAGCGCGGTCCGCTGCGGCACCGCGGTCATTTGCACCAGGCCCAGCGGCACACCGATGATGGAGCCCAGGACCAGCCCGATGGCGATCCAGCGGTAATCCACGATGCCGTGGTACAGCAGCGTGGCCACGATGGCCAGCAGCATGCCGATTTCGCCGCACCGCACGCCGCGCCGGGCGGTGGCGGGCGCGCTCAGCCATTTCAGCGAAAGGATGAACAGGACGGTGGCGGCCAGGTACGCCGCCTGAATGGCGTGCTCGGTGATCATCGGCGGGTTCATTGCCGCTTCTTCGCCTTGCTGGCCTTGAACATGCCCAGCATGCGGTCGGTGATCAGGAACCCGCCGACCACGTTACTCATGGAGGCCACCACGGCGATGGCATCCAGCGCGTTGGTGAGCGACATCAGCGGCGTATGCAGAAGCGGCGAGACGCGCCGGATCACCTCGAACCCGACGAATCCCGCCAGCACAAACACGTAAAGGCTGGTGATCAAGTCAGATGGCACGATAGGCTCCTCAGCAGAAGTGCTAATGGGACGCAGATGAACGCAGATACACGCAGATCTGATCTGCGTGTATCTGCGTAGCAGTCGTACCATTCGTTGTTTTCTTAGCAGCGAAATGCCGGCCCCCGTCTTGCACTCGCGGCCCTGTTGGTTCCGTCCCGCCCTGCGGGATGGTCCGGGTTCATCCGCGTCCTATTACCCCGGCTGCCCCTGAACGGCCACGGCCGGTAGTGAAAAAAACTCACGCACGCGCGGGTTGACCAGCTCGCCGCCGTGCGTCAACAGCGTTTCGCGCGCGATTTCGTCGTCCGCGTCCAAATTGAGCTTGCCGTCCCGGTACAGGTGCAACAGGAAGGCGGTCAGGTTGCGGGCGTACATGTAACTGGCGTGGTAGGGAACCGTGCTGGCGAGGTTGATGTGAGCGACGATGGTGACGCCGTACTCGACGATGGTCTCTCCGGGGTGTGTCAACTCGCAGTTGCCGCCGCGCTCGGCCGCCAGATCGACAATCACTGAGCCGGGCGCCATGCGCTCGACCATCTCGCGGGTCACCAGCACGGGCGACCTGCGGCCGGGCACCACGGCGGCCGTGATGACCACATCGCTCTCGGCCACCACGCGGCCCAGTAGCTCGCGTTGCCGCCGATAGAACGCGTCATCCTGGGCCTTGGCGTAGCCGCGTTGGTCTTCGGCATCCTGCGTTTCCAGAGGCAGTTCGACAAAGCGGCCGCCGACGCTCTGCACCTGCTCGCGGGCCGCGGGCCGCACGTCGTAGGCCGACACCACGGCCCCCAGCCTGCGGGCGGTGGCGATGGCCTGAAGGCCGGCCACGCCGGCGCCGATCACGAAGGCGCGCGCCGGCGGGATGGTGCCCGCGGCCGTGGTCAGCATGGGGAAGAGCCGGGGCACGGTGTCCGCCGCCACCAGGACTGCCTTGTAGCCGGCGATGGTGGCCATCGAGGAAAGAGCATCCATGCTCTGGGCGCGCGTGATGCGCGGCATCAGCTCCACGGCGAACGAGGTGACCCCGGTCGCGGCCACCTCCTCCATGGTCTGACGCGAGCCGAGCGGACGCAGGAACCCGACGAGCACCTGGCCGCGCCGCAGCAAGGGGAGGTCCTGCGCGCCGGTCCGGTCGTTCGACCCGTGGCAGAGCACCTGCAAAATCACCTCGGCCGACTGGAACACCGCGGCGCGCTCGGACACGATGGTGGCGCCCTTCTCCTGAAAGGCGGCGTCGGGATAGCCGGCAGCGGCGCCGGCGCCCGCCTGCACCATGAGCTCGAACCCGGCCTTCTTCAGGTTGGGAATAACGGACGGAACCAGCGCAACGCGTCCCTCCCCGGGAAAAATCTCCGTGGGTACACCAAGCACCATGCAGCCTCCGCCCAGGGGCCTGTCTCGCGCCGGGCATTGCGCCCGGCACGGTATTCGCACAACTTCGCTTTTACGGGGCCTCCCTATCCATACTACGCGATTCGGAACGCCTTTGGCGAGGGACCGACCACGAAACACCTGCCGCCGCATCACAGTCTTTCAACGCAGAGACGCGGAGGGCGCCGAGGTACGCAGAGAACACCTTGAGGAAGCTCTCTCTACTTCTGCCGCTGGTTGTGGTGGGCGACAACTTGCTATGCCGCCGGCCCGGTGGTACTCTGCCGCAAATCCGGCAATCGGAGGCTGACTTATGAACAAGCGGGCAGAAAGATTCCCGGGCGTCCAGGCACCCTGGCAAAATGGCACCGCAGAGCGGAGGGTTGGGAGTTGCCGGCGCGAGTTGCTGGATCACATGATCCCTCTGAACGAACAGCACCTCCGGTGATTGATGGGAGATTACGTCAGCTACTACCAGGAATACCGTATTCACGACTCCCTCGCCAAGGACACACCCAATCGCCGGCCGGTCGAGAAGAAGCCATCTCCGGAGGCGACGGTGATTCCCAGCGCACGCTTGGGTGGCCTCCATCATCGCTATTCCCGGCGCGAAGCAGCGTAGACTTTTTCGCAGGCCGGTTGGCCGCTGCTGGCACGGGCTCTCAAGGAATCGGCACGTCACGCCGCTGGTCTTTCTGTCCAAAGGCATGTCTGCCGCACCGTATCCGCTACCCCCTGCGGTGAAGTCTGCTAGTCCAGCAGACATCGAGGCGCTGCACTTCGCGGCAAATCAGCGTTAGTCACGTTCTATCGTGTTGCGAATCCGGTTTTGGCTACCCACATGTCTTCGCTTTGAGCTCTTGGACGTTACGAGGTTCTGCCCGGCGCCCTGGCGCGTTACCACGACATTGTCTTTCTCCCGTTGAGCTCCGGCCGGGAACTGTGGCAAGATTTGGATCGGAGAATCACATGCGGATCTGCTTTGTTCTTCTGGCCCTCGTCGCCCCGCTGTTCAGCCAGGACCCCCGCGGCGTGATCACCGGGCAGATCACCGACTCCAGCAACGCTCTCATCCCGGGCGTGAACGTCCGCGCCACCAACCTGGAGACCAACGTCGGCGCCACGGCGGTTTCCAACGCCCAGGGGGCGTACCAGATCCCCTACCTGAATCCTGGCACGTACAAGGTCGAAGCCGAAATCGCCGGCTTCAAAACCCGGACGCAGTCGGGCGTGGAACTGCGCATGGGAGACCGCATTCGCCTGGACATCACGATGTCGCCCGGGGACCTCAAGGAAGTAGTCGAGGTCAGGGCGCAGGCGCCGGTGCTGGAGAGCGCCACGGCCACCATTTCGCAGGTGATGACCAGCCGCCAGGTCTCGGAGCTGCCGCTGCGCAGCGGCAGCGTTGCCTACCTGTTCTCGATGGCGCCGGGTACGATCATGACCATGCTGCCCTTCGACGGCCCGTGGAACGTGGATCAGTCGTCCAGCATCAGCGTGGCGGGTGGACGGGAGACCACCGTTGACTTCAACATCGACGGCGTCAGCAACAACGGCAAGGGCGGCACCACCTCCTTCGTGCCGTCGCCGGACATGGTGCAGGAAGTGCGCGTGGACGCCAACAGCTACGACGCCGCAGTCGGCCACGGCGGCGGCGGGTCCGTCAACATCACGCTCAAAGCGGGCACCAACGCGCTGCACGGCTCCATCGGCGCGTCCGTATCCAGCGGACCGATGATGACGCGCAATTGGTTCACCGACAATTTCATTTTCGACCCCGCCACCGGTCCCATCACACCGCAGAAGATCAAGGCCAACACGCCGTCGTCCCGATGGCTGCGCGAGAGCGCCACCGTCGGCGGGCCGGTGTACATCCCGAAGGTCTACAACGGCCGCAACAAGACATTCTGGATGTTCGGCTACCAAAGCCACAACCGGCGCCGCCCGAATGCGACATTGAACGGCGTCCCGACCGTCGCTGAGCGCAGCGGCGACTTCTCGGCGCTGCTGACCCTCGGTTCGCAATACCAGATTTACGACCCGTCCACGACGCTGGCCGCCGCGAACGGGCGTTTGAGCCGCCAGCCGTTTGCCGGCAATCGCATCCCGGCGAGCCGCATTGATCCAGTCGCCAAGGCTATCCTCAAGTACTACCCCGAACCCAATACCACCGGCACCCCCGACGGGCAGAACAACTATGCCCGCACCCGCCAGGACAAGCAGGACCTCTATCAGCCCATGGCCCGCGTGGACCACAACTTCAGCGAGAACCACCGCATGTTCGCGCGCTACTCGCACTCCGATTTCTTCGGCCACTTCGACGAATACGTGCCCGGCAGCGCGGTACGCGGGCGGAGGCGGAAGCGGCCGCACCGCGGCGTGGCGGTGGATAACGTCTTCGTGCTGAACAACTCCATGGTGCTCGATATTCGCTACGGCTTCACGTGGTTCAAAGAGTATCAGTCGTTTGACAACATTGGGTGGGACCTCAAGGAGTTCGGTTTGCCCTCCAGCCTCATCTCGCAACTGGCGCCGGCGGCGGTCTCGTTTCCGCAGATCATGGTCAACGGCATGCTGCAGCTCGGCAACGACGGCGGCTTCAACCAGCCCACCTACACGCATACGCTGCTCACGGTACTTAACTGGACGCGCGGCGCGCACAGCATGCGCTTCGGCTTTGACGGCCGCTCGCTCTACGACAACGCCTATACCTACGGCAACGTCTCGCCACGGCTCAACTTCGCTGAAACCTACACGCGCGGCCCGGCTGACAATTCGACCGCCGCGCCGAACGGGCAGGGGCTCGCCAGCTTCCTGCTCGGCATTCCCACCGGGGGGTTTTCCGACCTGAATGCCTCCAAGGCCGAGCACAGCGGTTTCTTCGCTCTCTTCGCGCAGGACGACTGGCGGCTCAGCCGCACCCTGACCCTCAACCTCGGGCTGCGCTGGGAACTGGAGACACCGCTGACCGAACGCTTCAACCGCTCCACGCGGGATTTCGACTTCACCACCCCGAACCCGGTACAAGCGGCCGCGCAGGCGGCCTACGCCAGGGCACCCATCCCCGAAATCCCGGCCGCGGCGTTCCGCACGCTCGGCGGGCTGACCTTCCTCGGCGTCAACGGCCAGCCGCGCACCCAGCGCGAGATGTACCTGCGCGCTTTCATGCCGCGCTTCGGCTTCGCCTGGCAGTTCCGTCCAAAGATGGTGTTGCGCGGCGGTTACGGCATCTTCTTCTCCCTGGTGGGCGCCGACTTCAGCGACGTGACCCAGCCCGGATACAGCCAGCGCTCCAATATCATCACCTCCAACGACAACGGCATCACCTACGCGGCATCCATCTCCAATCCGCTGCCCAACGGCCTCGCCCAGCCCACAGGCGCGTCCGCCGGTATGCTGACCTACCTGGGCCAGAGCCCGGGGTTCAGCTCGGTTGGCGGGCGCCGGCCCTACACGCAGCGCTGGACCGCGTCGCTGCAATTCGAGCCGATCGCGAACTCAGTGATCGAGGTCGGGTATATGGGGAGCAAATCGGTGCGGCTGCGCAGTTCCACCGAGTTCAATCCCGTGCCGTCCCAGTATCTCAGCACCTCAACGGTGCGCGATCAGGCCGCCAACGACCGGCTGTCCGCCAACGTGACCAACCCGTTCTACGGCATCCCCGGCTTCGAGGCCACGTCGTTCTACTCGTCGAAGACCATCGCGCGGTCGCAGTTGCTGCGCCCATATCCGCAATTCACCGGTCTCTCCACCGGCCTGCCGGCGGGATCGGCGTGGTACAACGCGCTAACCGCGCGGTTCGAACGCCGCTTCACCCGCGGCCTGCTCCTGCAGACCAATTACACCTGGTCGAAGACGCTGGAAGCGATTGACTATCGCAACTCCACCGACAGCCGCCCCGAGCACGTGGTCAGCAACCTCGACCGGCCGCACCGTATCTCCATCGTGGGGATGTACGAGTTGCCGTTCGGCAAAGGCCGGCGGTTTGCGTCCAACGCGCGCGGAGTTCTCGAGCACATCATCGGCGGCTGGCAAATGCAGGGCGACTGGCAGTTGCAAAGCGGCCCGCCGCTGGCCTGGGGCAACGTCATTTACAGCGGCAACTTCACCGACATCGCCCTGCCCGCGGACAAGCGCAGCGTCAGGCAATGGTTCAACACCAGCGGCTTCGAGCGGACCGCCTCGAAGCAACTCGTCAGCAACATCCGCTATTTCCCATCGAAGATTTCAGCCGTGCGAGGCGACGGCATCAACATAGCCGACCTCTCTTTGTTCAAAACGTTCGCCCTGCGCGAAAAGCTCAAGTTGCAACTGCGCGGCGAGGCCGAGGGCGTCATGAACCACCCGAACTTCGACCTGCCCAACATGACACCGAACAACTCGCTGTTCGGCGTCATCAGCACCACCGCGACCAACCAGGAAGAGCGCCGCATTTTTGTGGGACTAAAGCTGCTCTTCTGACCCGTGTCGTGCATGGGGCGAGCGCTGGCGCTATTCATTTTGCGGTCGCAATGGATTCTGTTCGGCTTCTGACCGGATAGCGGTGACTGTGGGTATCGCAAACCCCGTCCGCGGCAGGAACTGAGCCGGCGGAGACTGATCGGGGCTCAAAGGCACGCGGCAAGTCGGCTGCGAGACTACGGCGGCTTGGTTCTGCTGCGTGTCTTGCACCCGAGATCTGCCGAAACCCCTTCCGATGCCAGGCGATGACCGTTTCCGGCTTGAGGATCACCAAAGCAGATCGCCAGCCGCTCCAGATTCCGCATAGCCAGGCCCACAGAATGCGGTCTGCTGCGGTGAGCTTCGGTCGCGTCTTGACTGAGCGCTGGAGTACCCCGATCTGATAGCGGAGGGCCAGGTTTTCTAACTGAAGAGCGGCGCGTGCCCCGAAAAAAGACGAGAGGGCGCCAACCAGCACGGGCGGCACACCGAACGTCGATAGGCGGAGGTTGTGGAAAATGCGCAAGCCCCACGTTCTCAGATGGTTCGCGATTGGCGAGAGGCACAGTCCGATATCGCTTCCAGATCTCTGTTGTATCATCGCTGGCTAGGTGGCCGGCATTCGGCCGGGCGGCGGACCACCAGGAGAGAGAATGAACATCACCAGACGAACCGCTTGTCAAACCCTGTTAGCGGCATCTTTGGCCGCGCAGCAGCCACGTCCCTTGCGCAAGCCGAACCTGGTCGTTATTCTGGCGGACGACCTCGGCTACGGAGATATCGCGTGCTTCGGCGGCACCGAGGTATCGACGCCGGAGATCGACTCGCTGACGGCGAGCGGAACGAAGTTCACCGACGGCTATGTCTCGTGCGCCGTCTGCAGTCCTTCGCGCGCCTCCTTGCTTACCGGGCGCTACCAGCAGCGCTTTGGGCATGAGTTCAATCCGCACTCGGAGAAATGGGAAGCCGAAGCCGGGTTCGGCCTCTCGCCGAAGGAGAAAATACTGCCGCAGTATTTGAAGGCCTTCGGATACAAGAGCGGAATCGTAGGCAAGTGGCACCTGGGCAGCCAGCCCGGATTCCATCCTCTGGACCGCGGCTTCCACGAGTTCTACGGTTTCCTGGGCGGCGCGAACGATTACGCGACCTTGGAAACAGGCGATGCGCGGGGCCTCCGCGGCGAAGAGGGAGACGAGATACCTCAGGTGCGCAGGCATCCCATCCTTCGTGGAAAGCAGGAGGTGAGGGAACCGCGGTACCTGACCGATGCCTTCATGGAAGAGTCGTGCGCGTTTATCGACCGCTACCGCCAACAGCCATTCTTTCTCTTTCTCGCCCTGAACGCCGTCCACAATCCCTTGCACGCCACGGAGCGCTACTGGAACCGGTTTGCGGGGGTCAAGAACGAACGGCGGCGGATTCTGGCGGCCATGGCCGCGGCGATGGATGATGCCACGGGCGCCGTTCTGCGGAAGATTCGCGAATGTGGCCTGGAGCGGGACACGCCGGTGGTGTTTTTGAGCGACAACGGCTCGCCGCTGATGAACGGGGCCGGCAGCAACGGTGTGTTCAACGGCGCAAAGTGCACGTACTACGAAGGCGGCATTCGCATCCCGTTCCTGGCCGCGTGGCCCGGGCGCATCCCCGCGGGCAAAGTGTACCGCCACCCCGTGACCTCGCGCGATATTCTGCCCACTTTTCTCGCCGCAGCCGGCGCGTCGGCGCCGGCAGACGTCCGATTCGATGGCGTGGACCTGCTGCCGTTCCTGAACGGCGCCAGGACGCAACCTCCCCACGATGTGCTGCACTGGCGTGCCGGAAAAGGGCGGGCCGCGCGGATGGGCAAATGGAAGTTGGTGGAATGCGGCGATCGCCATTCAAAGCTTTACGACCTATCGGCGGACCCCGGAGAAACCAGAGACCTCTCGGCGGAGTTCCCGGCAGTCCACCAGCAACTGCGGCAAGCGTGGAACGGCTGGAACTCCCGGATGATGCCTCCGCGCTGGCCGGCCCGCCAGCGAAAAATTGCCATCAACGGCGAGCAACTGGTCTGGGATTTGTAACACACCGGCGCCCTGGCGACTGGTACCCGTGGCTGTGCGGAGAAATCACGCGCGCCTTCCATGCCCGCACGCAGACCGAGGCGGCCGTACCGGTTTCACAATGAACATCCAGCTCACTTTCATCGCCCCGCTCTTCGGCGCCCTCGCCATCCATACGAGCGCCGCCGTCCTGGCGCCCGGCACCCCGATTGTGCTCGCGAACCAAGAGCCGGCCCCGGTGCAACGCGCGGTCAAAAACCTGCAGCGGGACTTGAAAAAAGTCCTCGGCGTCGAGTCTCCCGTTGTGAGGAATGTATCGGCCATTTCCGGCAGACCCGCGATTCTGGTGGCCGGCCCGTCGTCGCCGATCACGAAGGCGCGCGCCGGCGCGATGGTGTTCGCGGCCGTGGTC
>JAPKYU010000263.1 GCA_026394175.1 Acidobacteriota bacterium
GGACGTTCCGCTACCGGGCGGGGCCGGCAGCCTCCGCGCCAGATTTGGCCCCCACGAAGACAAAGACAGACCAACGTATGCTACCGTTTGATCTGCGTTTGTCGGCGTTCATCCACGTCCCATTGCGATGCCACTCTCGGGACTGGTCCATAAGGAGCTGCCTATGCACACTGCCAAATCGCTGATCGCTCTGTCGGCGTGGCTCGGGCTGCAACTGGCTGCGTCTGTGTGTCTCTGCGCTGCTGTGGCGGATTCCACCGCAGTCGAGCAGTGGGGCGTGTTTGAGGTGTCGCTGCGTGGTCCGGCGGCCGGCAATCCGTTTCTCGAGGTGCAGTTCGCGGCGGAATTCCGGCGCCAAAACCGCGTCGTGCGGGCCGACGGTTTCTACGACGGCGACGGCGCCTACCGCCTGCGTTTCATGCCCGACGCCCAGGGGACATGGACCTACCTGACCCGCAGCAACCGCGCCGAGCTTGATGGCAAGGCCGGCGAATTCACCTGCGGCCCGCCGTCCAAGGGCAACCACGGCCCCGTCGTGGTGCGCAACACCTGGCACTTCGGCTATGCCGACGGCACTCCCTACTTTCCCGTCGGCACCACCTGCTACGCCTGGGTCCATCAGGGCGACCGGTTGGAGGAACAGACGCTGGCCACGCTGCGCGCCGCGCCCTTCAACAAGCTGCGCATGTGCGTTTTCCCGAAAGATTACGTCTACAACAAGAATGAGCCGCCCTACTATCCGTTCGAACGCACCGCCGCCGGCGCCAACGACCTGACCCGCTTCAATCCCAGGTTCTTTCAGCACCTGGAGAAGCGGGTCAAGGACCTGCTCGAACTGGGCATCGAGGCCGACCTGATCCTGTTCCACCCCTACGACCGCTGGGGCTACAAGAACATGCCCGCGGATGCCGACGACCGCTACCTCCGCTACCTGGTCTCGCGCCTGGCCGCCTACCGCAATGTCTGGTGGTCGCTGGCCAACGAATTCGATTTCATGAAAGAGAAGACCATGTCCGATTGGGACCGCTTCTTCCGGATCGTGCAGGAGAGCGATCCCTATCAGCGCCTGCGCTCCATCCACAACGGCGCCGTGTTGTACGACCACGGCAAGCCCTGGGTGACCCATGCCAGCATTCAGGGCTACGACTTCGACAAGGCGCGGACGTGGCTGGAAACGTACCGCAAGCCGGTGATCTACGACGAGTGCCAGTACGAGGGGAACATCCCGCGCCGCTGGGGCAACATCTCCGCGCAGGAACTGGTCCGGCGCTTCTGGCTGGGAACAGCCGCCGGCGCCTACGTCGGCCATGGCGAAACCTACCTCGATGCGGACGACATCCTGTGGTGGTCAAAGGGCGGCGTGCTGCATGGGGAAAGCCCCAAGCGGATTGCCTTTTTGAGAAAGATTATCGAGGAAGGGCTGGCCGGCGGCATCAACCCGATGAACGACAAATATCCGGTCGCCGGCCTCGAGGGGCGCTATTACCTCTACTATTTCGATGCCCACCAGCCGGCCGAGTACGAATTCGACCTGGTCAAAGGCGGCCCCTACAAGGTGGACATCATCGATCCCTGGCAGATGACGGTCACTCCCGTCCAGGGCACGTTCGAAGGGAAACTCAAGGTCAAACTTCCGGCCAGGCCCCACCTGGCCGTCCGCATCCGCAAGGCCGAGTGAATCCCAGTCTGGCAGGAAGACGCGCCACGCAGCCGGTGGTGTAACTTCTGAAGCACCGGGGCGTAGTACCCTCCTGAGTGGCGGAAACGGGCGGATGGACGAAGCCACATTGCAGGCGGTCGCGCGGCGCGCCCAAGCCGGGGAGCCGGAAGCTTTCGCGGATCTCTACCGCCATTTCTATCGCCGCGTGTTCGGACTGTGCCGCCGCTTACTGGGTTCGGCGCAGGCCGCCGAGGATGCCGGCGCCGAAGTTTTTCTGCGGGCGCAACGCGCCATGAGCACCTACGACTCCAGGCTTTCGCTTTCCGGATGGCTGCTGAGTATCGCCAGCCATCACTGCCTGGACCAGTTGCGCGGCCGGCGGGTCGAGCAGCGCGTGTTCGATTCCCACGCGGCGGAATGGAACGAGCCGGCAGCGCCGGCGCCATCGCCGTTGGCGGAACTGCTGGCGGCCGAACGGAGCGCGGCGGTGCGTGCCGCCCTCGAGGCCCTTCCCGAGCGGACCCGCCTGGTTGTGGCGCTTCGATACCACGGCGAGTTCAGCTACGACCAGATTGCGGCCGCGCTGGGGCTGAACCGCAACCATGTGGCGACTCTGCTCTGGCGGGCCAAGAAGGAACTGCAGCGGTCCCTGCTGGCGCTGTCACGGGAGCCCAAGCCATGAACTGTCATCCGGAATTGACCTACTCC
>JAPKYU010000273.1 GCA_026394175.1 Acidobacteriota bacterium
GAATTAGAAATGTGCTGCCGCTGGATGAGTTTGCCCAGCGCGGGAAAGGGACGGAGTTGCTGAATGTCGCCGGGCCGGGGCGGCAAGTTCTCTCCGGTCACCTCGTGCAGAGGCGTATTGAAAGAGCGGAAACGGCCCAGCGCCGTTCCCTTCGTTCCCACGTAGGCGGCCTCGAACAGCAAACCGCCTAAGCCGACCTGCCAGGAGGCATTCCATTGCTGCACGTAGGGGGTTCGCAGGACCGGGTCCAGACCGAAGTAACTGAGGAAGCCCGAGGTGGCGCCGGAGGGGAACCCATCGCTCAGCGTCAGCAGTGGACGATTGTCGGGAGCGCGGTTTTGCTCGTTGCGCACTCCGTTGCGTACCAGGTCGTACGTTTCCGTGGCGATTTCCGGGCTGTGGAAAATCCCGTAAGCGGCACGGAACACCAGGCCGGGGAAGGCGCGCGATTTCCAGGCCAGGCCGGCGCGGGGTGCAAAGTCGTTGTGATCGGCCCGCACCAACTCCCGCCCATACTGTCCAATGCCGGCCCGCAGCAAACGCGGCGCCGCGGGCAGCCCCGAGTAATCGAGGTTGAACAGGTTGTCGTGTTTCTCTTGAAAAGGGGAATTGAAATCGTAGCGCAGCCCCAGCGTGACGATCACGCCCGGGGCGGCGCGGAATTCATCCTGCGCGTAGAACGCGTAGCTGAGCCGGCGCAGGTAGGCCTGCGGCTCGCCCACCATCCGCTCGGTCAACTGCGGCAGTCCAAGCAAGAAGTCAGCGAAAGGATCGCCGGTGTAAACGCCGGTGAAGGTGTAGCGGCCACGCCCGTTCTGCCGCTGCTGGTAATTCAATGCGAAGCGGCGGTACTCGGCTCCGACGCCAAAGGTATGACGCCCGCGGCTCTGGGAATAGTGATCGAGCGCCTGGAACAAGTGGTCGCGCTGGGTCAGAGGCAGCGTCGGGTCGTCGGAGGCCAGAACGTAATTCCCCAGGATGAAGACCGGCAGGCCGAAGTTCTCCGGGTCGCGGTCAATGCCCTGGATGCCCAGTTCCCCGATTACGTCGCGGGTGAAGGCATTGCCGGGCACTTCAAGAATCCGCAGGCGGTTGAAGCCCAGGCGAAAGTCGTTGACGTGGCCGGCGGCGGCGTAGGTGTGGCCGAGGGCCGCCTGCTGCGCCCGGATCTGTTCCGAGTTGGGCAGGATGGGGAAGGCGTGGCCCCGCTGGGCGCGCTCGCTGTTGACCGAGTAGCGGGTGAAGGCCGTGCTTCGCGGAGAATAGTGCCAGTCCATGCGCCCGCTGGCGCTGTCTGTAACGCCTGCATCCGGGTTGGCCTCCACGTAGTTGTTGGAAGCACCCGGCCGGTTCGGCAGGGGCTGAAAGCTGTCCAGGTAAACGCGGGCGATGGGGTCAATGCGGTCGGAAGGTATGCGGTTGCCGGGGAACGGCTGCTTCTTGCCGGTCACCGGATCAAAGGTGTGCGGATCGAAGATGTCGGCGGCCCCTCGAAAATCGCCGCTGCGTAGCGCCCCGTCGGGCACCCGGCTGGCCGAGGTCCGCCCTTGCCGCAAACGTGACCCTTCGTAGGCGCCGAAAAAAAAGAGGTGAGGCGCGCGCGGTATCCGGCCGCCTGCCTGCGCGCCGAACTGGTTGCGGCGCAGCGCGGCCTTGGGCGTGTCGCCGGAGTTGAAGTAGTTGCGGGCATCCAGCTTTTCGTTGCGCAGGTGCTCGAGGACCCCGGCATGGAACTGCTCGCTCCCCGACCGGGTCACCATGTTGACCACGCCGCCGCCGGAGTACCCGAATTCAGCGGTTGAGCCCGAAGTCTGCAGCCGGAATTCCTGGACGGATTCAAGCGGCGGATTCACCACCGCGGCATTGACGTTGCCATCCGTGTTCAGCACTCCGTCCAGCAGGAAAGTATTGGAGGTCGAGCGGATGCCGTTGACCGGGGGATTGAGTCCCACATCGCCGCGCGCCGGCTGCACGTCGGTGATCCCGTCGTGTACATACCCGCCCAGGTGACGGGGCACCACGCCGGGCCCCAGCGTGAGCAGCGCCGCCGGGTTCCGGTCCACCAGGGGAAGCCCGCCGATCTGCAATCGATCCACCGTGTAGCCGGCCGGACCAGGTGCTGATTCCATTGGCGGCTCCGCCCCCGACACCGTCACCGTCTCGGCGCGGGTCCCGAGCTGGAGATGTATGACCAGGTCCAGCGTCTGGCGGACGCCCAGTTCCGATCGCTGCAGTTCGTATCGCGCGAAGGAGGGGTGTTCCACGGTCAGCCGATAGGCTCCGGGCTGCAGGGCCGGCAGACGGAATGTGCCGTCAGACGCCGTTTTTTGTGAACGTTCGAACGTGGGGCCGAGCGACCGCGCGGTCACCACGGCTTCAGGCACCGGCAAACCGGCCGGGTCTTCAACCCTCCCCGTGATCGTGGCGGATGGGGCCTGAGCCACCGCCGATGAACAGAGGCCAATGAGGCACAGCAGCGGAGCACAACGCCCGATCATCATCCCGGGGTCCTTTCGGGAAGACGCAAACGGTCTAGTTGCTCCAGACCTTGCCGCAAGGTTGTGTAGCTGAGCCGATAGGCGCCCTTCTGGACCAGGCGCCGAAGGGCAAGGTCATGGGCCGCCATGGTCTGGTCATCGTCCAGCGCCAGCTCCTCAAACAGCAGCGTATGGGCCTCGCCGGGAGGAACTTCCTTCAACGCCGGCGCCGCGCCGCGGTCGAGAAAAACTACCGCCCCGACCTCGGCTTGGGTCACGGCACGGCCCGGGAAGAAAGAATCCATCGAGGCGGACAGAAAGAGTTCGCCGCCGCGCCGGGTTACCACCGGCGCCCGCTCCAACTCCGGGAACAACTCCCTGGCTGATTGCGGGAAGGTCAACCGGGAAGGGTTTCCTCGGAGAAGCGGCTTGGTCTCTGAGCGCGGCAGGTATACCGCATCGTTGGCGAGCAGTTGGTAGCCGGCTCGGAGGCACCCATAGGCCAGCGAGGACTTGCCGGCGCCGGCCGGGCCGCACAGGCAAATTCCGGCGCCGTCACGCACGACGCACGCCGCGTGGAAAGGCGTCACATAATGGCGCACCAGCAAGACGTACGTGGGACACTCCAAAAAAGGTTCACGGAAGCACTCCGTATCGTCGAGCAGGGCGGGGGAAAAGAAGCCCATGGCCTCCCGCCGAGGCAGGTTCGCCGCGAGAAAATTGTCTGGTCCGCTGACCACGGTGAAGATATCTCCCCAGGACCGGTGGGAGGGAGCCGGCCAGGGAGGGGTCGAGGTTCCATCGGGTACCCGGATGAGCCGCATATGCAGCGCCGGCGCGAGAAATTCCTCTTCCTTGAAAGCGGCAAAACTGGAACGGGCGCAGTCCAACACCCGCGGGTCGTTCGTTTCAATGTCCAGCCGGAAGCCGAGCGGGTAGAAGCTGGCGCGCAGGGGGGTCTCGATGGACTGCAGTAATGGGTCCGGATGCCGATGTAGGGCCATTCCTCTTTGCATCGTTGAGAAGAGTCCTGGATCTGACCCGTCTGCCAATTCTACACCGCGGCTGCAGAGCCGCCGCAGAAATCAGCTTCGCCAACCGAAACCCAAGCGCGTGCGCCACGGCATGCAAAGGCGCCCAACTGGCGGCGCACGATCGGTACCAGAACACGCTTTGCAGGCGCGCGCGGCCGGTGTATAAGTAAATTAGACAGCAACAGCGGAGGCGGACGGCCCCCTTTGCCTGCTGAGTCGAGGCGAAAAGGGGCATCGAATCACCGGGGCCTTGAACGCAGGCACGAGGAGGGGGCCACCGGATGGAAAAAGGGTTGCTTCTGCTGCCGGCACTGGTTCCCGGCGCCAGAGTGGTATTGGCGGCAGGCAAGACTTGGACCGGCGCCATCGGCAACGCGATGTGCGGTAAGAAGGGGGCCCTGTACTTCTCATGCTGGGAGACTCATTCCTACTCAATGAGTAATACTGAGTAACCAAGAGACAACCGATGGCTGAGAACCAGGGATCGAGTCGGCGAGCCCTCCTGCTTGGCTGGATCTATGGGCTGGGAGCGCTTATGGGGTTGGCCTTCGCGGTGCCGGCGGCCATTTACCTTTGCTTCCCTCCCCGATCTCGCAAGACGCCGGATTGGGTGCAGGCGGGGGACCTCACGCAGCTCGACCTCGGACAGCCTCAACAGTTGACGTTTCGCCGAACCGGCACGGATGGATGGAAGATCGCCGCCGAGAAGGCGACCGCCTGGTGCGTCAAGACTTCCGACCGAGACGTGATCGCGTTCAGCCCCTGGTGCACCCACCTGGGCTGCGCCTACCATTGGGATGAGCAGAAGAAACAGTTTCTCTGTCCGTGCCATGGCTCGGTCTTTGGCATCGACGGAAAGGTGCTGGCTGGTCCTGCGCCCCGTTCCTTGGACCGCTATGAAGTCAAACTTGAAAACAACGCGGTCTGGCTGGGACCGGTGCGCGGACCCGGAGGGACTGCTTTATGAAGCCGTTCAAGCAAGTCCTGGGGGAATGGTTGGAGCAGCGCACGGGTGCGGGGACCGCGATTCGGAACCTCCTCTACGAGGATATTCCCGCTTCCGCCGGTTGGCGCCAGGTCTTCGGCGGCGTTGCGTTGTTCCTGTTCCTGGCTCAGGGTTTCACCGGAATTCTACTCGCCCTTAATTATGCGGCCACTCCCGGCGATGCCTTCAACAGTCTGACATACATCATCACCGAGGTCCCCGCCGGGCGGCTGATTCGCGGGCTGCATCACTGGGGCGCCAGCATCATGATTGTGGCGGTGGTGCTGCACATGACCCAGGTCTTTCTTTACGGCGCATATAAGAAACCCCGCGAGGTGACCTGGATGGCAGGTACGCTGCTGCTGCTGCTCACGCTGGGCTTCGGTTTAACCGGGTATCTGCTGCCCTGGGACAACCGGGCTTATTGGGGGACGGTGGTCACCACGCAGATCGCCGGGCAGGCCCCGGTCCTGGGGCCATACGTGGAGCGGCTCCTGGGAAGCGATGGGGGCGTCGGCGTCGTGACCTTTGCCCGCTTTTTCGGATTGCATGTCCTGGTGCTGCCGGCGTTCACGGCGCTCCTGATCATGCTTCATGTCCACCTGGTTTGCCGGCATGGTGTGGCGCCGGCCCCCGAAGAGACCGGCCCCCCGAAGACGTTCTTCCCTGGGCAGGCATGGAAGGACGTCACCGCGGTCTTCGCCGCCTGCGTGATTCTGTTCATGATGGCGCTCTTCGTGCAGGCGCCGCTGGATCGCCTGGCCGACCCCACCGATACCGGTTACATCCCGCGGCCGGACTGGTACTTCCTTTTCCTTTTCGAAACGCTGAAATTCTTCCCAGGACCTCTGGAGCCGGTCGGAAGCATCCTGTTGCCGACCCTCGCTGTTGCGGCCCTGTTCCTGGTCCCGTTCGTCGATCGCCGACAGGCCACGAGACTCACCCAGCGAACGGTGGCGCTGGGGGTGGTCGTGCTGGCGGCCGTGGGTTGGGCCTCACTGACTGCCGCCGCTGTCAAGACCGCTCCGCAGGCGGCCCAGGGACCGAAGGCCAGTCTCCCGCCTGCGGCAGATTGGCGGCAGCTTCTGCCGGCGGAGTTGGCCGGCTATGGATACTTCCAGCAGGAAAACTGCTCGCTCTGCCACAACTTGAGTGAAGGCCCTACAAAACGGGGGCCAAATCTGGCGACCGTCGGCACCCGCAAATCCGCCACATGGATGATCGCGCACTTCAAGAATCCCTCACAGGTGATACCGGGCAGCAACATGCCCCCGACCGACCTCAACGATTCCCAACTCAACGCCCTGGCGGGGTTCCTGCTCAGGCTGACCCCGAGCAACGCGGGGGCGTGGACCGCGGCGCCACCGTTCGCCGTCAAGGGCGCTCAAATCTATGACGCGAAGGGATGCGGGAAGTGCCACAAGGTGAACGGAGTGGGAATGGAGTTAGGGCCGCCGCTGAACGGGGTCTCCAGCCGCCATCCCAGAAAATGGGTCGAGAAGCATTTTGCCGATCCGGCTGCGCTTTCACCGGGCAGCATTATGCCGCCCTTCAAGTTCTCTCCGCGCGACATGGATGCGCTGGTTTCCTACTTGTTTTCGCTGCCGGAGACTCCACGGCCTGGTCCGAAGTGATCTGGAATTCCCCCCCGCATGCGAGAATGGAAGACGCGTGGGAACACGGCGGCTTTTCGTGAATGCTGTGCTCATGGAGATGGAACGATGATGACTTGGCGAGTTCTGCTGGCGGCGATCTCCGCATTCGTTGTGGGGATCTGTGGCACAGGCAACCCGACATCCCCGGCGGGCGATGAAGCTCCTGCGGCTCTCGGTATCTCGTTCATCGAAGGTTCCACATCGGCTCTGCTCATTCGACGGAACGGCAAGACGTACATGGTGGATCTGATGACCCGTACCGTGCGGGAGGCCGGCTCGCCGCCGGCCGGAGCCGGCCCTGCGAAGAGCGGCGGCGCGACACTCTCCCGGCCTTCTGCCGGCCAGGCACAAGGTGCAATGATCTTCCAAAAGCGTTGCGCGGGTTGCCACGGTCCCGACGGCAAAGGCATTGCCAGCATTCACACGCCGAACTTCACCGATCCGAAATTGCAGGCCACTCTGACGGACGACCAGATCGTAACCACGATCAAGAACGGAAAGCCGGGGACTGCCGGTATCGACATGCCGACCTGGGCCGGCAAGCTGTCGGAGCGGGAGATTCTGGTCGCAGCGGCGTATGTCCGCTCGCTTGGGTCGCCCGCGGCGGTTCAGACACCAGGAGGGGCTCAACCTCCGGAATCCACCCAGAAACCCAAAGTCTACAAGCCGGGCGACGACGTCCTTCTCACTTTGCCGACCGGCCGCCGCCCCGACTTTCACGGACTCTACCTTAACTTCACCCATCGCTTTGTGTTTGACCCGGCCTTTACAGGGACCGCGCGCGGAAACGCTTTGCTGGGATTGGACGGCTTTTCGTTGTCGTCTTTCGGTTTGCGGTACGGGGTGTCCAGGGACTTCTCGGTCAGCGTATTCCGTTCGCCCACTTTTATTGCGCGGCCGATTCAGATGACGGCTGCATATAATCTACTGTCCGAAGTTGACCGGGCCCCCTTGAATGCCGCGGTGCGCTTCTCAGTGGAAGGCCACGGCAATTTTCGTAAGAATTTTGCCGAGAATTTCGAGTTGATCCTCTCACGAAGCTTGACTCACCGCGCTCAGGTTTATTTCGTCCCCACCTTCTCTCTGAACGCCCGCCGCCTGTTCCAACCCGGCTCCTACCGTTCCAGGGCGATCCCGGACCTTCCCGGCCACCATACGGTTTCTACAGGCGTGGGCGGTGCTGTCGACGTCCGGCCGACCGTCGCGCTGGTGGCGGAAGTGATTCCGACGCTGGTTGCCGGCAGGGCCTTGGGAATCCATCGTCCGGCGTACGCCTTCGGCATTCAAAAGAAGATCTGGCGCCACGCCTTCACATTCGGGTTCACAAACTCGCCTGGGACGACCGTGTCACAGCGGGCGGGTACGCGGGCCGCTTTCTTGAATGCCCCAGGCGCTGATAAGCCCGGCGGACTGTTTATCGGCTTCGACATCATGCGGCAGCTCTACTGAACTTATGTTGCCTGGGCTGGAACTGGAGTGTCCTGCCATGATGTGACGCAACTGCGTGGCCGCCGCGACGCTTGACAGGCAACTGGCTCCGCGATATACACGCAGGGAGGCGAGGTATAGGTCCGCGGCGCCGGGAGAGAGCGCTGGGGCCCCGGGGGTATCGTTTCTCTCCAACCATTAGCGCGAATTCCACAGCGAAGGGGGTTCAGCCGTGAATCGTGAGCGAATCATAGCCGTCTTGCTTTTGGGCCTGGTTTTGCCGGTGGTCCCGCTGTTCGGCCAGGTGGGCACGGCGACCATCAACGGGACGGTGCGCGACAGCAGCGGTGCGGTCGTCGCCGGGGCAAACGTGACCGCGCTGAACACAGCGACCGGAATCACTTACAAGCAAACAACAACCGAGGCCGGCGTGTACGCCTTTCCGTCCCTGCCGGTCGGGCTCTACACCGTCACCGTCGAACTGCAGAGCTTTAAGACCAGCAGGAGGACGGGCAACCGCCTGGAGGTCGATACGCCGCTGACCGTGGACATGACGCTGGAGCTGGGGGCGCTGACTGAGATGATTTCCGTGGAGAGCCGCGCCGAACAGCTTCAGACCAGCAACGCCACTATCGGTAACGTGGTCGAGCAGAAGGCGGTGGTGGAGCTGCCGCTGAACGGGCGCAACCCCCTCAACCTGATCGTTCTGGAGCCGGGCGTGGTGCAGCGCTCGAACGCCGCCGCCGGGTCCGGCATCCACGTCAACGGGTCGCGTGACCGCTCCTTCAACGTCACCATCGACGGCATCGAAGCCAACGAATCCACCGTCCCCGCTCCGCTGAAGAACCTCTACCGGCTCAACCCGGACAACGTCCAGGAATACAAGGTGACCACCAACAACGCCACCGCTGAGGAAGGGCGCAACAGCGGGGCGTCGATTTCCGTGGCCACCCGCACCGGCGCCAATGCCCTGCACGGCGCAGTGTTCGAATTCCTCCGCAACGAGAAATTGAACTCCAACGAATTCTTCGCCAACGCCATGGGCACGGCAAAGCCGCCCATCAAGCTGAACCAGTACGGCTTCGAAGTGGGCGGGCCGATCAAAAAGAACAGGACGTTCTTCTTCGGTAATTGGTCGGGACAGAAAATCAACTACGCCCAACCGATCGACCAGGCGTTCGGCAGCGTGCCGCTGGTCTATACGCAAACGGCGCTGTCGGGCGTCTATCGGTATTTCGTCGCCGACCCGAACACTCCATTCATTCTCAACGGCCAGAGGATTACCAAAAACTCGCCGGTTCTGGTGGATCCCGCCACCGGGGCGCTGGCTCCGGGAGTGCGCAACTGCACGAGGGCCGGCGACACCAATTGCGTGGCCAGCTATAACATGTTCGCCAGCGACCCGCGCCGCATCGGCGCCGACCCGGTGATGGGGAAGATTTTCGCCAAATACCCCCTGCCGAATACCTACACGAACGGCGACGGGCTGAATACCGCCGGGTACTTCTGGAACACGCCGGTTCAGGTGCGCGGGCCGAGCTACATGGCGCGCATCGACCACACCTTCAATTCCAACAACACGATCTTTGTGCGCTACCTGCAGGGCGCGCAGGACACTCTGGGCGGCGACCCGAACAACAGCCGGCCCGTTGTGTTTCCCGGCTGGCCGCCCGAGGGCGAGGTCTTCCGCCATACCAAGAACGCGGCCATCAGCTACCGCCGGGTGATTTCGCCGCGCGTGGTCAATGAATTGACGACCGGGATTTCACGGTTCCTCTACCTGTTCACACAGGGCGAAGCCAACCCCGACTGGCCGAACGTCCCGCCCTTCACATTCAACAACGTGTCCAAACCTTTCCTGAACAGGCCCCGCACCTTCCGGGCCGTCACGACCTACCAGGTGATCGACAACCTGAGTGTGGTCAAAGGCGCGCACATGATCCGGACGGGCCTGAACATCCGCTTCTATCAGCACAACGACCAGCGCGGCCAGCCCGGCGGGACGAACGTGACGCCGGTGTTGTCGTTCTCCCAGGCCACGCGCGCCCCGGTTGGGTTCAATACGCCCGCGGTCGCGACCAGCACGGTCGCCGGCATCGAAGCATCCGACAGCACCCGGTTGCTCAACTCCATTAATGAAATCCTGGGCATCCCTGCCCAGCTTTCGCAGCTCTTCCTCGGCGACCTCAGCCACGATGCGTTCCTTCCGTTCAAGGCCGGCAACACCGTGACGCTGTGGAGCCAGGGGCAGCGGCTGAAGCAATACAACTTCTACGTGCAGGACCAGTGGAAGGTA
>JAPKYU010000107.1 GCA_026394175.1 Acidobacteriota bacterium
ACTGCTTGACTTACCTACTACAACTATCTTGCCCTTGAGGGTCGAAAAGCGGTATCCCGACTGGGCAGTATTTTTCGGGAGAAAAGCCTGTAGTGGCGGACACGGACAAACTGTACCTATTTTGTCTTTTTTCGCTTCCCGAAAGCCACAGAGCCGCCAGCCGCGTTACAGCCGCTTGCGGGGCGGGCTGAGGGGCAAGCCGGCCCGCAGCGTGGCGAGGTTGGCGGCGGCGCCCATGTGGCCCGGGTCGAACCGCAGGCAGGCGGCGTAGCTCTCGGCGGCCTCCTCCCTCCGGCCCAGCCGGGCCAGCGCGTTGCCGCGGTTGTGATAGGCCTCGGAATAGGCCGGAAAGATGGCGATGGCGCGGTCGTAGGTTGCCACCGCGCCGTTATCATCGCCGCGCGAGGAAAGAAGAATCCCGTAAAAATAATGCGATTTGGCGCTGGCAGGGGAAGTGTCGATCAGCCGGGTGTAGAAAACCTCCGGGTTCCTCCAGTCCAGGTTCCGCACCACCGTCCGCCCGCCATACAACAAGGCCACGGCGATGAGCACGGCCTTCCATTGGCGCACGCTGGCCAGCGGCATGGCGAGAAGAAGAGCCAGCCCGATGCCGGGCGCATAAGCGAGCCGCTCGCCCATCATGGTGCCGATGGGGAACAGAACGTTAGCGGTGGCCGAGAACAGGATGGCATAGGCCAGCACCGCCGGCCGAAGCTGCCTGTAGCGCCATGCCGCTAAACCCGCTGCGGCCACCAGGCCCAGCCCGGCCCACGCTCTGCCGTCGTCGAGCGACATGACCAGCGGGATCTGCTGGTACGAATAGTCGGCGGAGAGCCAGATGGGCAACACCGTCTTGAAGATGTAGAGGCACTGGACCCAGAGCGCGGAGAGCACTCGGCGGGCCGGATCGAGCAGAGCCATGGGGTTGTCGATCGGCGGGACGAAGCCCGTCCGGGAGACGCCGCGGTGGACCAGCAGCGCCGCGCCGATAATGGCCGCGGCAACGGCCGCCGTCGCCAGGTCCCGATGTAGGGGCGACCCTGGGTGGTCGCCCCGCTGTACCGCCGGCGTCCCGCTTGCCCGATTCGGGCCCGCAACCCGGCGCCGTTCAGCGGCCTGTTGAGGTTGCCGGCCCGAATCGGGCAAGCGGGATGCCGGCGGAACAATCCCTGCCGGGCGCAGGGCGGGCAACGCCAGCGGCAGGGCGGCGAACGCGGCCGCACTTTCCTTCGAGAATACGGCCAGCGCAAACAGTGCCAGCGCCGCGATGCGGCGCCCGCCGGCATAAAGCAGCAGTGAGCCAAGACCGAACGCGGCGGCCAGCAACTCCGCCGAGCCCACCACCGATGTGGTGGCCTCGGTGTGAATGGGGAACAGGGCGAACAGCAAAGCGGCGGTGAAAGCGGTGCGCGGCGGCGCCTGGAGCTGGACCAAGAATCGATAGGCCAGCAGCACCACCGCCAGACCCAGCAGCAGGCCGAACAGGTGAAAGAGGAAGGGGTGCCCGCCGCCGGCCGACCACAATGCCGCCCAAATGGCCTGCGTGACCGGCCGATATTCCAGGCCCCGGCGGTCGGGCCAATAGCCGGATCTGCAGATGGCTACGATGTTGGCGAGCGAGTGCAGCTTTTCGTTCTCGACGATCAGCGGCAGATCGTCGAGAACGAACCGGCAGCCCAGGGCACCGAGATTGGGCAGCAGGAACGCGGCTCCCAGCAGCCAGCCGGCGCGCGGCACCGGCGTCTCCCGCGGCAGAGACCGGGCCGTGGGCTTGGTGCCCTCTTTCTGTTGCTTTCGGATTCGGCGTGCCCGGCTCATAAAAGGCTGTCGGCCGTCGGCTGTCGGCCAGGGTGTCTGAGAACCAGGATTTTTCCACAATCCGAGAAGCAAGTCCAAACCGAGCTGCGCTCCCATCTTCGCACTTCGCACTTCGCACTCAGCACTCGACACCGGGGCTGTATAATGGCGCTATGCCGGAGGAAGCCAAGAAGAAGCTGGAGGAGGAGATCCAGCGGATCGAATATGAGCTGCACAACGAGCTCCCCAAAGAACTGAAGACGGCCATTGCCATGGGCGACCTCAGCGAGAACGCGGAATACCACATGGCCAAGCAGCGGCAGGAAATCCTGCGCGCGCGCCTGGAACAGCTCCAGAAGCGGCTGCACGACCTGGCCATGGTCGATCTTTCCAGGATCCCCCGCGACCGCATCGCGTTCGGCTCCCGGGTGGTGCTTTACGATTTGCAGAAAGAAGCGGAGATCAAGTATAAGCTGGTCAGCTCGGAAGAATCCGACGTCGGCAAGGGCCTCATCTCCACCACCTCCCCCATTGGGCGAGGCTTGATGGGCAAGCAGGTGGGCGACGTGGTCAAAGTGCAGACGCCGGCCGGCGTCAAGGAATTCGAGGTATTGAAGCTGAACACGATTTACGATGAATAGACCGCAGGCTACAGGCTGCAGGCTGCAGGGGCAATCGCCGCCGTGATGGCTGTCACCTGTAGCCTGTAGCCTGCAGCCTGTAGCCTGACATGAGCTTCACCAGCAACATCGGGAAAGGCGCGGGCTTCCTGCTGGACGGGATCGTGCGCTGGCTGGCGCTGTCGCGCATCCATCCCAACATGCTGACGGCCATCGGCCTGATCATCAACGCCGGCGCGGCGGTGGCCTTCGGCGCCGGCAAGTTCATGGCCGGGGCCTTGATCGTGATCGGCGCCGGGCTGTTCGACATGGTGGACGGCCGGGTGGCCCGGCACACCAACACCGCGACGCCCTTCGGCGCGTTCTTTGATTCGGTCATCGACCGCTATTCGGACCTGGCCATTTATTTCGGCCTGCTGGTTTACTACTCCCGCCTCAACCGCCTCTTTTACGTGGCGCTGGTGGCCTTGGCGATGACCGGCTCGGTGATGGTTTCCTACACGCGCGCCCGCGCCGAATCCTTGATCCCCATGTGCAAGGTGGGTTTCATGGAGCGGCCCGAGCGCATCGTGCTGCTGATCATCGGCGGGCTGTTCAACCGCATGGCCCCCGTCCTCTGGGTGATCGCGGTTATTTCCAACATCACCGTCCTGCACCGCATTGTCTACACCTGGCAGGTCACCAGGAAAACTTCCTCCCGCGCGGCCGATGCTCAATAGGCCCGGGATCGCCGGCCATACAACTGTTAGGCGTGTGGTAACCTCCACAGGTCATCGGGAGTCAGCAGGCACGCGCTGGAAGCAGGCTGAGGCAGCCTGCTCGGCCGCGCCGGCAGAGGAGATCGGGAATGCCGGATCGGACTATGGGCGCCGAGGACTGGGCGGAGATCTGCCGCCGCTACCTGAGGCTGTACACCGGGGCCATCGCCGATATGCTGGACAAGAACGGTTATCGGAACCAGGTGTTGCCCCACTACATCACGCCGTTCACGAATGCCAACCGCGTGGCCGGACCGGCCTTTACCGGACAGGGATTCCCCGGCGCCGGCAACGACGACACAGAAACCCGCCTGGCCATGCTGGACAGCATCACGCCATGCACGGTTTCGGTGTGGGCGTGTAACGGCAGCGTGGACTGCGCGCACTGGGGCGAGATCATGTCCACCGCCGCGCGCCAACGCGGCTGCACCGGCGCCGTGATTGACGGAGGCCTGCGCGACGTGGACTTCATCAACGCCATGGGGTACCCGGTGTTTGCCCGTTTCAAGTGCTCCGCCACTTCCATTGGGCGCTGGGACATCAGGGAACACCAGGTTCCGATCACAATCGGCAACACCGTGATTCATCCCGCCGACTTCGTATTCGGCGACATTGACGGCGTCGTGATTGTGCCCAAGGAGATCTGCGTGGATATCCTGGTGGCCGCCGAAGACCTTTACCGGCGCGAGAGCGCCATGCGCGAAGAACTGCGCTCCGGAATGCCGATGAAGGACGCGCACGCCAAGTACGGATCTCTCTGAAACATCGATAGTGGCGCACTCCTTCTAATGACCCCTGCATAAATTGGTTACCGCCGTGAGCAGATGGCGGCGCGCTGCTAGCTCCCCTGCGGCCAGAGGTCCCGAAGCTCTTTGCCCGGATCGTTCTCGACGCGGCACTTGGTGTCGAAGACCATGGTGGCGCGCGCCTCCGCCGTGTAGGCGGGCCACTCGGGGATTCCTGGATGGTTCGGGTTGCCCGTCTTGGCGAATGCCACCCAGGCGCCGGCCAGCTTATCGGCCAAGGCATGCGCCTCCGGACCGGTGATCCCCCAAACACTATGGAAGACCAGGGGGACATCCATGCCATGCACGGCGCCGAACTTCCCGCCGTAGGCCGGCGATTCCCACGCGAACACGTACATATAAGCCGGCGCCTTGTGCAGGGCCGCTTTTCGCTCCGACAACATGATGGCATTCTTGCGATAGCCCCGGTCAGTGATCATGGTGCAAAGCAGCTTGAACGGGTTCAAGCTTGGATAAGCACGACGATAGGCGCTGATTATGCGATCGGGGTCGCTCACGCCCAGCGCTTTCACCTGCGCCACGAGACCGGCGTCGTCGAGATCGAAGTCCGTCCGGGACAACGCCGCCTCTTGCATGGTGGTGCTGACGATGATGGGGACATCCGCCGAAATGTCGGGCGCGGTTGGGTCGAACGGATTGCGCGGCAGCACCTCGCCATCAACCACCGGCCCGAATCCCACGGGCGGGCTTTGCGCGCCCAGCAACGCTTGCGCCGCGATCATCATCTCCACCGGCACGGTCTGCAATTCGCGGACCCGCGCCTTCGTCAGGCCGATCTGGGCCAGCATGCGCTCGGCGTTCTTGCCGGCAGTATCGCGGGGCATCGAGCGCAGCGCCGAGCCGCTGCTCTGGATGGCCGCCCGATGAAACAGGCCCTTGGCCGACGGCATGGCCAGCAGGTTCGAAACCTTGCTGCCGCCGCCGGAGCAGCCGAAGATCATGACGTTGCCCGGATCGCCGCCGAAGTTCTCGATGTTGTCGCGCACCCACTCGAGCGCAGCCACGCAGTCCATCATTCCCGCCACGCCCGACTTCGAGAATTCCGCGTCAAGATCTCCCAGGTGCAGGTAACCGAAGCAGCCCAGGCGATGATTGATAGTGACGACCACCACATTGCCGAACTTGGCCAGGGGATGGCCGTTGTACAGCGGGTGGCTGCTGGCCCATATGACGAAGCCGCCTCCGTGGAAGGAGACCAGAACGGGGCGCTTGCCGCCGTCCTTGAGCGCGGGTGTCCAAACGTTCAGCACCAGGCAGTCTTCGCTCTGCCCGCCGGGCAAGTTCAGCCCGTCGATGAGTCTCACGTAATCGATGCTGCCCGCCAAGAACGACTGCGGAGCGACGTGGCCCCAGCTCAGCGCGTCGCGCACGCCGGTCCACTTCTTCGGCTTGGTGGGCGGCATGAAACGGTTCTTCCCGGACGTATCCCCGCCGTAGGGGATGCCTTTGAAGACTTTGATGCCATCCACATTCTCTCCGCGTACCTTGCCGTTGGTGGTGTCCGCAATCGGGGTCTGGCCTCCCGTGGCCGCAGCGCGGCTGGTCTCCACGGCCAGCGGCAGGACGGCAGCGGCCCGGGCCCCCGCCATCAAGAGAGAAGTTCGCTTCAGGAAACCGCGGCGGTCAGGCATACTGCACGCGGCGCCGTCACTGGGATCAGAGTCTCTAACTGGCATGAAATGCCCTCCTCATCATGGAATTGGTGCGTTCGCTACCTGCGACAGCGTCCAACCCAGGATCTCCGCTTTGGCTTCCTGGCCGCCATCGGTTCTACACCCAATGGTTTCCGTTGAAGCCGTTTGTTTTCTATCGCTTTTGTCTCGCCCCGTCGGCTGTCAGCTACTTCTTCGCAGCGGGTTTGGCCTTGGTAAATTGACCCTCGAAGAAAGGTGCCCACGTTTTGCCATCGACCGAGATTTCGGCCTTCGCCGTCGCGCTCATCAGATCAGGTGCCAATATAAATGGTTCCTTGAACAGATACTGCTTTCCCGCGACGGTAAACTTTCCTGCCCAGGTCAATGTGTTTCCACTAACGGTCACCACTCCTGAAAATGTGCTTCCGTCGTCCCCGTACATGCTACTGACATAGTTCTTGTTCACCGGGTCGTACCCGTCGATCTCAAGAAACCGCGTCTCTCCCATAGTTCCCTTTTCCGTCGACTGGCCCCGGAGAAAGAACCCTTTGAGAATCATCTGAGCGGTATATTCGCCGGTGATCTTGCCACCGGGTCCTAACGGTCCAGCCTTGTATTCTCCTTCGTACGTCCAATGGCCCACCAAAACCTGTAGCTTCTTGAGCTCAGGAGCGGGCTTCGGAGCCGGTGTTTGCGCCGAGGCGACGACGGGATAGATCAAGGCCGCCACGCTGAGGGCAATAACGAAGCGTTTCATGAAACCCTCCCTTTGACCCGGAATTTCCATTTTGGACTCCCGGGTCCTATTCAGCATACACCCAGCGCCGCCACCTTGGTCCTGCGAGTTGCATTTTCTCCTCCGGGAGCCGTCTTCGCCCCCGCAAGCCCCGCGCACGGGCGCCGAGGTGCTGGAGGCGCTGCGCAGGGCGCGCCTCCGCCGGTGCAGCTTCCTCCTGACGCGCGCCAATCCCCAGCGCTTCCTGGCCCGAGCTTCGCAACAGCAGCCCCCAAAGCGAAGAAGATTCACCTCTTGCTGTCCTTGCGCCTTCTGTTCTCGCTGAATATTTGACGACAGCAGTGTCTCCTGTCCGGACTTTATTGCCTTTGTTTTCAGCGCGCGACGCCTGAAAAAGGCCCAAAACTCTTGACACGTATGTCATACTGAAATTAGAAGTATGGAACGGTAATTTCTACTTTGTTATCCACTTTCACCTGTTATTCACCTGTTTTAGCAGGTGAAGCGGCCAGGGATAGGCCGCCGGACGAATTGCCCGGCATCAAAGAAAGCGAGTGGACAATGCAAGCAACCAATGAAAAACCGATCACGCAGAGGAAACACAGCCGGCCGGCGACATCACCGCGGGCTTCGTCCGGGTGGTGGAGGCTCTTGCCAGCGGGGATCTGACGCCCTCGGAAACCTCTTCCGTGGCGGAGTTGCTGGAGAGCGCCCGGCGGGCGCTCGAGACCACCGACCTGGCTCGGCGAATCGAGGAACTCGAAGAGCGTCGAGAGGGCGAAGAGCAGGAGGAGGCTGGGGCGGACAATTGACCGGCTGAACAAGAAGGCGCCACAGCCGCCCGTGACTTGGCAAGAACTCGTGCGCTCCCAGAGGCGGCCGGCTGGCGGCGCGGCCTTGAGCCCGCGAAGCGGGCGATAGTCTGGTAGCCCACAGCGCAAGCTGTGGGTAGCAAAAGAGGGCAGAACAAGCCCGCGAAGCGGGCGACAGAAAACGCCGCCAGATTTCTGTCGCCCGCTTCGCGGGCTTGTTCCGCCTGCCGCGAACCTCTCCCACGGCTGACGGCGTGGGCTAGCAGACTGTCGCCCGCTTCGCGGGCTCATGGCGGCCCGCTTCGAGGGCCCTCGGGCCAGTCTGTGCGTACCTGCTACGTTAGGAGTCGGGTGAAGGACAAGACCCTGCGTGCCACACAGCCCCACGCGCCCCGGAGGGGTGCGAGGAAGCGCGCCAAAAGGGCGTTCCAGGCACCCCTCCGAGGTGCCCGAAATTCTTTCAAGATCGACTTGCCGCGGGGCGTTGCCCCCGGCTAATCTCCTCGCACGCCTTCGGCGTGCGGCTGGAGTTTCTACATCTTTTCATGCTGCGGCGGCCGAAGTGAAGGCTTCAGCCGAGGGATGGAGGCCGAGCTGGGCTAGCAATTGCGGTTGT
>JAPKYU010000347.1 GCA_026394175.1 Acidobacteriota bacterium
CACTGAAATCCGGCTGGGAGCAGCGCCTCTACAGAAGGTGCGATTGGGGCACGAACTTCAACAGTGGTTCCTTCTCGTTCACTCGCGGCTTCACTCAGGGTCCAAACCCGCTGGTCGCCAGCACGACTGCCGGTTATGGCGTGGCTTCGTTCCTGCTCGGGACTCCTTCGAGCGGCCAGGTGGGAATGTCGGGCGACACTGCCGTCAGCATGAACTTCACCGCGCTCTATTTCCAGGACGATTGGAAAGTCACTCCAAAACTGACCCTCAACCTGGGTCTCCGCTGGGAATATGAAGGACCGGCAAAAGATCGCTTCAATACCTACCCGAACTTCGATCCCTCGATCGCCTCACCCTTGCAGGCGCCCGGGATGTCTTTGAAGGGCGGGAATGTTTGGCCGGAAAGCGGCGGGCTTCCGAAAGGATTGACCGAGCGAAGCATGAAGAACTTGGGGCCGCGGTTCGGATTCGCCTATCACGCGAAACCCAAGACGGTTGTCCGCGGTGGGTACGGAATCATGTACATCCCGACCTTCGGGCCGTCCGGGCTCACTGCCACCGGCGCCGGATTCCTGCTCAGCACCCCCATGGTCACCACCCTGGATGGCGGCCTTACGCCGCAGAACACGCTCAACAACCCATTCCCCGACGGCATACTGCAACTGACCGGAAGCAGTTTGGGGGCCATGACCAGCGTGGGCGCCAGCGCGGCCGGACAGTTGCGCAACGTGCATCGGGGCTACACACAGCAGTGGAACCTGACGATCCAGCATGAGCCCTGGCCCAACTGGCTTTTCGAGGCGGCATGGGTCGGCAATCACGGCTCGCGCCTGATCACCAACGGGTTGAATCTCAACGCCCTTCCCGACCAGTACCTGAGCCTGGGAAGCCAGCTCCTGACCACCGTATCCAACCCGTTCTACGGCATTATCAAGACCGGGACGCTCTCGGCCGCCACGGTAACCCGCAGGCAGTTGCTGCTGCCCTTCCCGCAATTCACCGCCGTCAGCGGCGGTTCGGGTTACCTCGGGAACTCGATTTATCACGCCTTCGCGCTGAAGGTGGAGAAGCGCTTTTCGCAGGGGTTCTCCCTGCTGGCCGCGTACACCGCCTCGAAGCTGATCGAAGACCTGCAGGGCACCGGCCGTCCGGGAGCAGTGGGCGGGACCGGGATCCAGAACTGGAACAACTTGCGGGGCGAGCGCGCCAGAAGCTATCAGGACATCCCACAGCGCCTGGTCCTGACCGCCCTCTGGGAGGTGCCGTACAAACCGGCGAACCCGATCCTGAAGCAGGTGCTCGGCGGCTGGCAGGTCAACGGCATCACCACCATCGAAAGCGGCAGGCCGATCGGCCTGGTTGCTTCCATCTCCAACGGCGGCAACCGGCCCAACTCCACCGGCAAGAGCGCCAAGCTCGACAATCCGACGCTGGCCAAATGGTTCGACACCTCCGCCTTCACGCAGCCTGCGCCCTTCACCTACGGCAACGTGTCGCGCACCCTGCCGGACGTGAACAGCGACGGGATGTTCAACATGGACTTCTCGGTCTTCAAGACTTTCCCGCTGACCGAGCGGTTCAAGCTGCAATTCCGGGCGGAGGCCTTCAACCTCACCAACACTCCAACTTTCGAAGTGCCGGGCCAGACGCTCGGCTCGGCAACGTTTGGCGTGGTCACGGCCACGGCTTTCACCCCCAAGCCACGCGAAGTGCAGCTCGCACTAAAGTTGATTTTCTGATCTTCCCCGGGCGTGAGGAGCGGCCGCATACCCCATGCGGCCGCTCCCCTTCCTTGCTCTGTCGGCCGGGAAAGGGACGGGCTGTATGTTGAACCGACTGGATGACGCATTCGCTCCCGGGTCTTCCGCGGGCGCCGGTTCTGCGCCTGGCGGGATCGAGGATACCGGGACAGTGCCGGCTGATTGACGTCTTTGCCGGCGACTTGGAGGCTAATGAGCTTAACGGTGAGAGCGGCGGAATTTATTCGCAGAGATTTCCTGAAGATCGTGGGCGCCACGGCGTTGACGCGGCCGGCAAAGCTGCTGGCGCAAGCCGTGCCCGCAGGCTCCTTCACGCTGGTGAAAGATGGCGCCACTTCCAGCGCGATCTTCGTCGCCGAAGGCGCGCCGGCGGCGGTGGTGCTCGCCGCCGAGGAACTGCAGCGATATGTAGAACGGATGAGCGGCGCACGGTTGCCGGTGAAAACCGTCCGCCGCAACACGCCCGACCTGCTTCATATCGGCGCCAGCGAAGCATCTCTGCCCGATGTCGAGCCGCCGAAAGGCCGGGACGACTCGTTCAGGGTCAAGGTAACTCCGCAGGGCGTTGCCCTCGCCGGCGCCAATCCCCGGAGCACGCTCTACGCCGCCTACGAATTACTCGAGTGGCTCGGCTGCCGCTGGTACTTCCCCGGTGAAGATGGCGAGCATGTTCCGACCGCCCGGACTCTCGCGCTGCCGGCGTCGGACAGAGTCTCCGAAGCGGCCTTCGCCTCGCGCGGAATGGTCGAGGACGCCAGGCCGGGGGCGGGCGAGCCCGTTTGGGATAAACGGATAGCCGAGGATGCAGGCATCTTTCTCGTCTGGATGGCCAGGAACCGCATGAATGCTTATCGCAACACATCCGCCCTCGACAACGAGGAATTCGACCGGCGGGGCGTGGCGGTGCGATGGGGCAGCGGTCATACGATTCCGCGAATGCTCGACAAGAAACTGTTTGAGACCAGGCCCGAACTTTTCCGCATGGATCAGACCGGGAAACGCGTGCCAAACGGCAACGTTTGTGTCACCAACCTGGAGACGGTCGCTTTGTGCGCCCAGTGGGTCATGGATTTCTTCAAGCAGAACCCGCGGTTGGACACGTGTTCTATGGGGGGCCAAGACATCTGGGGCGGCGCGTGGTGCAGTTGCGAAAAGTGCCGCATCTACAGCCCCTCCGAGCAGGCGGCGTTACTGATCAACGGAGTCCATGAGATCCTTCGGAAGAACAACGTAAAAGGCCGCTGCTCGTACAGCGCGTATCGCGACACGCTTCGTTACGACCTGAAGAAGGTGAAGCTGGACCGCGAGGTGCGTGTCGGTTATGCCCCCAGGGAACGTTCCTACGGTCATGCGTTGAGCGATGCCTCTTCGGAGCGCAATCGCTGGTTCTGGCGCAACCTCCAGAACTGGCGGAGGAATCACTCCGGCCCGCTGGGAGTTTCCGACTACTACCACGACTGCATCCTGTTCTACTCGGTGCCGGCGCCCACGGTTCAGGTGATTGCCCAGGACATGCGGGACTACAGCAAGCTGAATGCACGAGGCATCACTTCTTTCATGATGGGTCGCTATAGCTGGTACGCCTACGGCCCGTCGCTGTACGTGTTTGCCAAGACGGCCTGGGACCCCAGCCTGGATGCTGACAGTCTCCTGGACGAGATAGCACAGGACCAGTACGGGCCGGCTGCGGCTTCGATCCGTTCGTTCTGGCGCGAGTTGGAATTTGGGATGCGGCCGTTCCTGGCACAGGGGGAGTTCGAAACGCTGCCTGTCACGACGGATCCGTTCATCGAACAGGCCATGATGGACTTCGATGAGGGGATCGAGCACCTGGACAAAGCCGAATCGCACATCCGGCGGGCGCTGGCGGAGGCCGCCGGCGCGCCGTACGCCCCGCGGGTGCAGCTTCAGCACGGGATTTACGAGTTATCGCGCGCGGGCGCCGAAGCGCTCCGCCACACGCTGCAAGGCAACTACTGGACTGCGGTCGCGCAGCGCGATGACGTCTACAACGCGGCTGGTATAACCAAGACCAATGTGCGCGGGCTGGGTTACGCGCTGGACCACTTGAAGGCGGCGCGGGCCGAGTGGCAAAAGCTGAAAGAAATCGCGCATAAAGTGGATCCGGAACCGGGCAGCTACTGGGTACGGGGAGCGCGCGGCGGGGGCCTTGAACTCATGAGCGCACAGCTCATCGCGACACTGAACTCCCAGATCCGCGCGCTTCAGGACATCGCCAAGCGCAGTGGTGTGTGACGCCGCTCCGGCGGGAAAAGAACGGAACCTCCCTGGGCCGTTCGAGGCAGCGTGAGTGGAAGCGCTGTGGAACGACCCAGGGGAGGGCGGTGTCGTGCATACTGCCGGCAATCCGGGAGGTCAAAAGGGGAGTCCCGGATGCTTTTGCTGCCCGGCGGCTGTGAAGCCGGGAGATTCGAGTGGCCATGAGATTCATGCGGCTTTGTTCGTTCCTTCTTCTTCTGCTTCCCCTGCTGTCGGCGCAGACCGGGAGAACCGATCTCCAAGTCCAGAAGGTCGTCGAGGAAGTCCGTGCCCAGGTCAATGCAAACGAGGCGATGGACTTCGTGGTCCGGATGCACGAATTGGATCGGTGGTCGAACTTCCCGAAATTCGAGGAGAGCGCCCGGTGGCTGCAGAAGACAATGCACGACATTGGCCTGCGCAACGTGGAGTTCCTCTCCGCGCCGGCCGATGGCGTCTCCCAGTTCGGCTTCTGGACAATGCCGCTGGCCTGGGACGTCAAGCAGGCGAAGCTGGAGATCGTCGAACCCGCCGTTCCACCCGCCATGCGCGTTCTGGCCGATTACCGTCAGGAACCGGCTTCCCTCATCATGTGGAGCGGCCCGACGCCGCCGGGTGGCATTACCGCGGAAGTCGTGGAACTGAGGTCGTCCAGTGTCCAGGAGTTGAAAAGCCTCGATGTGAAGGGCAAGATGGTGCTGGCCGAGGCCCCGCGTGATCTGGCTGAGAGAGGCGCGCTGAAGGCCCAGCTCTACAAGATGGGCGCGGCGGGCATGATCAGCGATCTGACGGAAAACCGGGATCTGACGAATGGTCATTACTGGGTGAACGCCTGGGGCGACTACGGCTGGGGCTTTACAAAAGTCAGCAGCCCGCTCGTCGGCTTTTCGATCACCCCCAAGCAGGGCGACTATCTTCGCCGCCTGCTGGGCCGCGGTGTTAAGGTCCGCGTGAAGGCCGTGTCGGACACCCGCTACTACACCGGCTCGTATTCCTACGCGAGCGGCGTGATCCAGGGCAGTGGTTCGGAAGAGGAAGTCCTGGAACTGGGCCATGGCTTCGAGTTAGGCGCGCAAGACAACGCCACGGGAGTCGCCGCGATGCTCGAGGCCCTCGCAGCCGTGAACCGCGCCATCGAGGCCGGCAGGCTGAAGCCCCCGAAGCGCGGCATCCGCATCCTGGCGATGCCAGAGGATTATGGTTCCGCCCACTACATCGCTACGCACATGGATGGTATGAAGCGGACCATCGGCGCCATCTGCATGGATACGGCGGCCGGCCCCTACGACGTGGCAGGCGCATACAGCTTCCGAATGAATCCCGACGTCAACCGGTCTTATCAGGATGCCCTGATCATGCGGGTTGCGGAGAACTATTACGCCGGCTCGCGCCGGTCCCCGCGTGCCTCTCCGTACAGCCCGACAACGGACAGTTACCCGAGTGATCCGCTGATTGGCGTGCCGACCATTTCCGCAAGCGGCAGCACTGGCGCGGTCAGCGTGCATCACAACAGCGAAGACACCATCGACCGGGTGGACCCCCGCTCGCTCCGTGACCTCAGCGCGGTAGTGGGCGCATATCTGTACTATCTAGCTTCGGCCGGTGAGCACGAGATCCCGTGGCTTGCCGGCATCACGCTGAATCGCAGCTATGAGAACGCGCTCCGCGCCGTAACGCCCTACCTCGACGCCGTTCTTGCGGCGCCAAACGCCCAGGTGCTGGGCCGCGAACTCTACTGGGGGCTGGCGAAGATCGGCTACAACGCCGACCGCGACCAGGAGGCCGTGCTTTCGACGCTGCGCTTGGCGTCGCCGGACCGCCGCGATGCGCTCCGCGCCTCGCTGGAGCCGGTGCTGAAGAGTGTGCGGCGCTTCGCCGACGACCAGTCGGAAAGGCTGCAGCAGGCGGCGAACGGACGCGCAAGCGAGCTGAAGGCTGCCGTGCCGGTGAAAGCGATAACTCCGCCGGCCGATCCCCGGCGCGCGGAGGCTTCCCAGATCATCGTGAAACGCAAGCGGTTCGGGCCGGTCACGCTCGACGACCTCCCGCTCGATCGGCGCGCAGGGTTTCCGGGCTTCGCCGGAGATCCGGCGCCGCTGCGCCTTGTTTATTGGTGCGACGGCAAACGGAACCTTGCCGAGGTGATCCGCCTGATCGAGTTGGAGCAAGGGCCCATGAATTTCGATTTCGTCGGCTACTT
>JAPKYU010000493.1 GCA_026394175.1 Acidobacteriota bacterium
TCCCGAAGGGATGCGGGGATATTAGCCGGGGGTAGAGGCCGCGTTTCTTGCGGCCGACACCCCCGGAAACCGAGTCCCCAAGAATTTACACCCACCCCGGCAGGGGTGCGTGGAAAAACACGGGGCATCGAGCGAGCCGCCACCGGCGGCCAGGCCCTCGCCGGCCCCGACCCTCGTTCAGCGGGACCCACTGAATCAACATAGCTTAATTGCCGCTACACTTACTGTGCCGCGAGCGTGAGAAGCTGTGAAAAAACCGCTTGCCGGTTGACCCACTCGCGCCATGCGGTTTGCAAGTGCGCTTCGTGTTCTCTGTGTCTTTGTGGTTGATCGGGGCGCTACATGCGCGCGATGGCGCCGGGGCGGTACTTGGGGAATGCCGGGCGCGTGTGCTTGGGCGGCGGATTCTTCTTGAGCGCCTCCATCACGACCTCGACCGCTTTCTCCAGTTGCGGGTCTTTGCCCTCGCGCACGGCCTTGGGGTCGAGCTCGACCTCGATGTCCGGGCCGATGCCGACGTTCTCGGCTACCCACTCGCGCCAGCAGCTCCCGCACGGAGAAGGGTTTCGTGACGTAATCATCCGCGCCGACGAGGCTTGGCGGATCTACATGACGTTGACGCGGGCCGAGGCCGCCTTCCGGGCCATCAAGACTCCGCTGGCCGAGCGGCCGATTTCCCATCAAAAGGAACAACGAGTCGAGGCCCACATCTTTCTTTGCGTGCTCGCCTATCACCTTCTGATTTCCATTGAGAAGACACTGCTCGACCAGGGCGTGCACACTTCCTGGGCGACAGTGCGCGAGACACTGAGCACACATCACATCAATACAGTTGTGTTGCCGACCAACGGCGGATTGGTGCTGCGGATTCGCAAAGCGTCAACACCGGAGGCCGCACACCGCCACATCTATCAGAGGCTGGATATCAACCCGGAAATCGTCCGGCCCCGCAAGAGTTGGTCCGCCGGATGAAAATCAAGAGCGCGAAAATAGTGACTAAAAAAACGACAAGTGTTTTGTTTTCAAGGGCCGTTTTCAAAAAGTGCGGAAGTCAGGTTAGCTGTCGCCTATGCCCCCAACTGCGAAAGTTGGACTAACGAGGCATGACATGTGCTTCGTGTCTTTGTGGTGAGTCCCGCCTTGCGATTACACTTTCAGGATGCGCTTGACTTCGTGGACGCCGCTGACTTTGCGGATGGCGCCGACGATGCGCTCCAGGTGCTTGGTGTCGGTGATTTCGATGGTCAGGTCCATGGTGGCGGTGTGGTCCTGCTCGTTGGGGTGGGCCTCGATGTCGCGGATGTCGGTATCGTCCGCGGAGATGGCCGAGGTCAGGTCGCGCATCATGCCGGGCCGGTCGTCGGCCTGGATCACCAGCTTGACAGCGTAGGAATCCTGGGTGGCGCGCGCCCACTCCACCTCGATCTGCCGCTCGCGCTCGTAGAGCAGGTTGGCCACGTTGGGGCACAGCCTGGAGTGGACCGCGATGCCCTTGCCCCGGGTGATGTACCCGATGATTTCCTCGCCGCGGATGGGATTGCAGCATTTGGCGCGGTAGACCATCAGGTCGCCGGCGCCGCGGACGACAATGGCCGCCCCGCCGTCGCGCGAGATGCCGAGCGCCTTCTTGATGGCCGCGAACTTGCCCGGCTCCTCGGCCGCCGCCTGTTCCTTGAGGGGTTCGGGCGCCAGCTTGATGAGCACCTGGCGCGCCGAAAACTTGCCGAAGCCGATGCCGGCCAACAGGTCGTCGGCCTTATGGCAGCCGTACTCCTGCGACACCTTCAGGTAGGTCTCTTCGGTGACCTTCTTCAGGTTGACCTCGTACTTCCGGGCCTCCTTTTCCACCAGGCGCTTGCCGATCTCGATGGCGCGCTCGCGCTGGGCCACGTTCAGCCAGTGGCGGACCTTGTTGCGGGCCTTCGAGGTCTTGACGAAGGTGAGCCAGTCGCGGCTGGGCGTATGCCCCTGCCGGGTCAGGATCTCGACGATGTCGCCGTTGCGCAGCTTGTAGCGCAGGGGGACGATCCGGCCGTTCACCTTGGCGCCCATGCAGGCGTGCCCCACCTCGGTGTGGATGGCGTAAGCGAAATCGACGGCGGTGGCCTCGCGGGGCAGGATGATCACCTTCCCCAGCGGGGTGAAGGTGTAGACCTCCTCCGGGTACAGATCGATCTTCAAGGAGGAAAGAAACTCGCCGGGGTCCTCCGTCTCGCGCGCCCATTCGACCACCTGGCGGAGCCAGGCGATGCGCTGGTCCTCGGTGCCGGGCTTGGTTTCGCGGGGCCGCGGGGCGGGCGCCTTGCCGGCCTCGGCGACCTTCCCGTCGGCCGGCCCGCTGACCGCCCCCACGCTCTGCCCCTCCTTGTATTTCCAGTGTGCCGCGATGCCCAGCTCCGCGACGCGGTGCATCTCATGGGTGCGGATCTGCACCTCGAAGCTCTGCCCGGTGTGGGTGATCACCGAGGTGTGCAGCGACTGGTAGAGGTTGGGGCGGGGCATGGCGATGAAATCCTTGATCCGGCCCGGGACCGGCCGCCAGACGTTGTGGATGACCCCCAGGGCGCCGTAGCAGTCCTTCACCGAGTTGGTGAGGATGCGGACGGCCAGCAGGTCGTAGACCTGGTCCAGCGTGATGCGCTGGCGGCGCAGCTTCTGGTACACGCTGTAGATGCGCTTGAGGCGCGATTCGACGGCCGCGTCGATGTCGTGCTCCTTCATCTTGGCGCCGATGGTGGAGGCCACCTCGTGCAGGAAGGCCTCGCTGTCTCGCCGCTTGGTCTCCAGCACCTGCTTGATCTCGCGGCAGGCATCCGGCTCCAGGTAGCTGAACGCCAGGTCTTCCAGTTCGCCCCGGATTTTGCTCATCCCCAGGCGGTGGGCCAGTGGCGCGTAAATGTCCATGGTCTCGCGGGCGATGGCCTGCTGGCGCTCCGCGGGCAGGTGATGAAGCGTGCGCATGTTGTGCAGCCGGTCGGCCAGCTTCACCAGGATCACCCGGATGTCGTCCACCATGGCCAGCAGCATTTTGCGCAGGTTCTCGGCCTGGTGGGCTTCGGAGGTGGAAAAATCGAGCCGCGAGATCTTGGTCAGGCCCTCGACCAGGTGGAGAATCTCCGCGCCGAACTGGCCGCCGAGGTCTTCGGAGGTGACCTCGGTGTCCTCTAAAATGTCGTGGAGCAGCCCGGTGGCGATGCAAATGACGTCCAGCTTCATCTCCGCGAGCTGGTAGGCAACCTCCAGGGGGTGGGAGAGGAACGGCTCGCCTGACATCCGCACCTGGCGCAAATGGTGGTGGGCCGAGAAGTCATAGGCCCGCCGCAGCAGGTCCAGGTCGTCGCTCGGCCGGTTCTGCTCGACCAGCTTCAGCAGGTCGCGGAAGCGCGTCAGGGTCAGCAGGTTGGTCGACAGCGTCTGCCGGAATGTAGGTCCAGAGTCCAAGGTCCAAAGTCCAAGGTCCCAAGGCGCCAGCTTGACCAGGAACCTTCGAGCAAAGAAAAAAAGCCTTGAGGCGGCTGGACCGCCCCAAGGCTCATTATAGCCGTTACGACATCCGTGGTGGACCCTTGGACCGCTGGACCCTTACTTAGCGGCGGCCGCCGCGCCTTTCTTCTTCTTGATCTCCAGGGTCTTTTGGATCCACTCGTCGGCGATCTTGTTGTCTTCGGCGCGGGCCGCGGGCGACGATTCGCAGTCACCCTTCTCGCGGTACATCAGGTTCACGTAGGCCATGGCATCGTCGTAGTCCGGGCGCAGCTCGATGGCCTTTTTCAGCATGGTGAACCCTTCCTCAATGATGGGCAGGTTCTTGGCGCACAACTCCTCGCGCACCTTGGCGTTCTTGATGGGCTCGTCGGCCCGCAATCCCTCCCTGGCCTTGACCTCCATGCGCGGCTGGTAGGTCTGCGTCCAGTCGATGACGCCCACCGAGTAATAGGACTCGGGGTTCTTGGGGTCGAGCTGGATCTGGCGGTGGTACCACTTTTTGGCCTCGTCCATCTTCTTCATCTGGAAGTAGATACTGGCGATGCCCTGGACGCTGCCGAGATTGTTGGGGTCCTCTTTCAGCACGTTCTCGAACTCGGCGATGGCCTGCTTCCCGTTGCGCAGGTTGTCCTCCGATTCCACGCCGGGCATGAACTGTTGCGCGTAGGCCGTGGCCAGGTACAGCCGGGCGTTCAACAGCTTGGGATCCAACTGGATAGCCCGCTTGAAGTTCTCGATGGCCTCGCCATAGCGGGCGGTGCGGTAGGCCTGCACGCCCTTGTTGAGCTGGTCGCGGGCCTTGAGCTGGTTGCAACCGGTGACCAGCAGGGCCGCCACCAGCACAAGCGCGATGCCTATGAGCTTGGTATGAGAGCGCATCTCTCCTCCGTTTCGGCTTTCGGCCGACGGAGCGAAAGCGCACAGCCCCCGTCACCGCCAGCCGCCAGCCGGTTTATTGGCCGGCCTCGACCTTTTTGGTCATCAGACCGATTTTATCGATCTGGGCCCCCTTGGCGATATCGATCACCCGCGCGACATCCCGGAACTCCAGCGACCCGTCGGCCTTCACGAAGGCCACGCGCTCGGCGCGGGTCTTGAATATCTCCTCCAGGCGCTCCCCGAGCTGCTGCTCGGTGACGTCGTCCTGGTTGATCTTCAGGTGCTTGGCCGCATCAATCTGAATGACGATGGTCCGCGAGGTGTCCGGTTGCTGTTGCTGGGGATTGGGATTGGGCTGCGGCACCAGGGCCTCCAGCCCCTTGGGCAACTGCGGCGTGATGACCATGAAGATGATCAGCAGCACCAGGAGAACGTCGATCAGCGGCGTCATGTTGATGTCGGCGGTCGGGCCGTGTTTACCGCCTCCCACTGCCATTGCCATATGAATCTCTCCTTGGACTGGCGGCCGGCGGCCGGTCGGGTTTCCGCCTCAGCCGCCAGCCGTCACCCGGTTATTCGCCGGCTGCCGCGCCTCCGCGCTTTTCCTGGATCTTCTCGGTCAGCAGACCGAGTTGATCGACGCCCGCGGCGCGAATGTTATCCACAACGTCCACCACCGTGCCGTACTTGGCCCGGGCGTCGGACTTCACATAGACGGTCTTGTCCACGCGGTTGACCAGCAGGTCCTTGATTTTCGGCGCGAGATCCTCGGGCTGGACCTGGATGGCCCGGGTGGCGCCGAGGAACACTTTGCCATCCTTGGTGACGGCCACCATGATGGCGTCTTCCTTGTCGGCGTCCTGCATGTTGCGCGGGTTGCGCGTCTGCGCCAGATCGACGCTGACGCCTTTCTGCAACATGGGCGTGATCACCATGAAGATGATCAGCAGCACCAGCATCACGTCCACCATGGGCGTGACGTTGATGTCCGACACCGTGTGCATTATTCTGCTGGCTGGCATTGTGCCTCCCTAAGTTCCGGCCGTGGGCTGTAGGCTATAGACCGTAGACTTCTTCGGGCCACAGCCGACAGCCCACGGCCCACAGCCGAAACTTGAACGTTACTTGCGGGCCGTGCGGGCCTGCGAGCGCTTCAGGAAGTAATCGATCAGCTCGCTGGAGCTGTTGTCCATCTCGACGTCGAAGCCCTCGACCTTGGAGGTAAAGAAGTTGTACATCCAGACGGCCGGAATGGCCACGAACAAGCCGATGGCGGTGGTCACCAGGGCCTCGGAAATTCCGCCGGCGACGGCCGCCAGACCGGTCGATTTCTCCGTCGAAATGCCCTTGAAGGCGTTGATGATGCCCACGACGGTGCCGAACAGGCCGACGAAGGGCGCGGTGGAACCGATGGTGGCCAGGCCGCTGAGCCCCCGCTTCAGCTCGGCATGAACAATGGCTTCGGCGCGCTCCAGGGCCCGCTTCGAGGCTTCGATCTCCTCGCCCGGAATCTCGGCGCTCAACTGGTGCGCCTGGAATTCCTGCAGGCCGGCGGTCACGACCTTGGCCAGGTGGCTCTTCTTGTGGCGCTCGGCAATATGAATGGCTTCATCAATCTTGCCTTCACGCAGGGCGCCGGCCACGGCGGGCGCGAAGGCCCGCGACTGCTTGCGGGCCGCGGTAAACGCGATCCAGCGGTCGATCATCACGCCGATCGACCAGGCCGACATCACGAACAGGGCCACGACGACCAGGCGCGCCGGCCAGCCCATCTGCCTCCAAAGGGACACGGGGTCCCATCCGATAGCGCTCTCCTGGAAAAGCCACAGGGCTGCGGAAGTAATGTAGGTGGTGAACATTGTCTCTGATTCCTCCGTGTAATTAGGCTGTGGGCTGTAGGCCCTGGGCTGTAAGACCTGCGGGCTGCAGCCCGATCCAACAACTCTGCTGTGTCCGCTGCAGGTCTGTCGGCTCCCACAGCCCACAGCCTACAGCCCACAGCCGAAAACTTACTGGCTCAACGTAAAGTTCACGTCGATGGTAGTGGCCACCTCCACCGGCTCGTTGTTGAGGAAGGTGGGCTGGTAGCGCCATTGCTTCACCGCTTCCAGAGCCGACTGAACCAGTAGGGGGTGGCCCGAGATCACCTTTAATTCCTCGATCGTCCCGGTCTTGCTGATAACCGCCTCCAGCCGCACGGTGCCCTGGATGCGGGCCTGCTTGGCCAGCGGCGGATAGAGGGGCTTGGGCTGGCTGATCAGGCGAGCCTGCTGCACCTGGCCGCCCACCCGGATGCGCTTGGGGGCCTCCACCTTCTTCTCCGGAGGAGGAGGCGGCAGAAGCATCGAGGTGGAACTGATGATGCCGCCGATGACGCCGCCGGGCGTGCCGCCCGGAATGCCGCCGGGCACCCCGCCCACAACGCCACTGGCGCCGACCGATGGCGGAGGGATATCGCTCTCATCGATGATGGCCACTTTCTTGGGGATGGTCTTGGGAGCAATCAGGCGGCCGTCCTCAAACTCGCGGACAATCTTCTGCACCACAACCGGAGCCGGAGCAGCCGGCGGCGGCGGGGGCGGCGGGGGCGGGGGCGGCGCGACCAGGAAGGTCAGCAGTTGCTGCCTGGGCAGCGCTTCCGTGTAAATTAGCGGGACCAGGATCATGATCCCGATGACGAAGCACTGCACGACGAACGAAAAGAATACAGTGACCGGCTTTTTGGTCCGGCCCATCTGCGCGTATTCCAACAGACTCTGCTCAAACATTGGTTCTCCCCCCGTTCTAGGCCCCAGGCTCTGTCTCGGATCGCCCGTCCTGCAGCCCGTAGCCTGCGGCCTGTAGCCTGCTATGCCTTTACGCGTGCACCCACTTTCGGTCTCTGCGCCCGATCTCTATCCAGGGTGATCACCCGGCCCCGGTTCTTTCGGGCTTCATACCACTGCTGCCAGACCACAATGATCGGCGGAGCGATGGCGATCGACGAATAGGTGCCGATCAGAATGCCAACCACCAGGGCGAACGCAAAGCCGTGAAGAACTTCCCCGCCCCACAGGAACAACGACAGCACGGTCAAAAACGTCAGGCCCGAGGTAAGGACCGTCCGGCTCAGCGTCTGGTTGATGCTGCGGTTGACGATGTCCGCCAGCTTCTCACGGCGCAGCAGCTTCAGATTCTCCCGGATGCGGTCGAACACCACAATCGTATCGTTGGTCGAGTAGCCGATCAGCGTGAGCAGCGCCGCCACCACCGTCAGGCTGAGCTCCTTCTGGAACAGGGAGAAGAAGCCAATGGTGATGATGGCGTCGTGAAACGTCGCGACAACCGCAGCAACACCGTAAACCCACTCGAACCGGAAAGCAATATATATCAACATGCCCCCCAACGCATATAGGGTTGCGTAGAGGGCCTGGCGGCGGAGGTCGCCGCCCACCTTGGGGCCGACCACCTCGGTGTTGCGCAGGGCGTAAGGAGCGAAGTAGGCATTGGCGGCCAGGGCCCGCTCCGCCTGCGGCGTCATGCCCGGCAGGCCGCGCCAGTCACCGGCGCCGTTCAGCAGGCCCGACTGCTGGGTCCGCTTGGCCACCATGGCGTTTGCCAGCGCCCCTGCCGTCTGGTCGCCCATGCCCGCCTTTTCCATGAGCAGGCCGGCCAGCGCCTCGCGCCCGATGTTATTGAGATCGGTCTTTTGTCCTTCCTGTCCGGCGAACGTCAGCCGCAGCGTATCCAGGATCAGTTGCTTGCCCGCGTCGATGGATTGACTGCCCTGGCCTTTCTGCTCCAGGCCGATGATCACCTCGTGGTCGCGCTCCGGCCCATAGGCCTGAATGGTGCTTTCTCCCAACCCGCGCGTTTTCAGCGCCTGGCGCAATTGATCCAGCGGGGGCTGCTGCTGAAACTTCACATAGACGAGCGTGCCGCCGCGGAAGTCAATTCCGTACAGGGGCCCGCCCTTGACGATGAGCGAGATCACGCCGGCCAGGCTGAGGAGCAGGGACAGGCCGATAAAGGCCCACTTCCATCTCAGAAAGTCGTAGTTCGCGTTCCGAAACAGTTCCATATAACCGCAAAGCCTTTGCCTGCGCCGGCCCGTCCTGCTGACAATAGACACCGGCCCAGAGGTTAATGTTCCCAACGCTCGGCTGTGGGCTGTAGGCCGTAGGCTAAATGCTTGTCATTCAGAGGCTTCCCCACAGCCCACAGCCCACAGCCTTTAAATACTGAGACTTGCCTGCCGATCCGGGCGCGACAGCAGCCACTCAAAGATGGTCCGCGACACGAAGACCGCGGTAAACACGTTGGCCACCAGTCCGATCACCAGCGTGAAGGCGAACCCGCGCACCGACCCGGTCCCGAACAGGAACAGGAACAAGCAGGCGACAACGGTGGTTACGTGGGTGTCGATGATGGTCAGGAAGGCCTTCTCAAAACCCGCCTTGACGGCTGCCGGCACGCTCTTGCCGCCCCGCAGCTCCTCGCGGATGCGCTCGAAGATCAGCACGTTGGAATCGACCGCCATGCCAATCAGCAGGATCAAGCCGGCGATGCCGGGCAGGGTCAGCACGGCTTGGAAGTAGGCCAGCGCCGCCATCACCACCACCAGGTTCAGGACCAAGGCCAGCACGGCGTTAATGCCCGATCCTCTGTAATAGAAGAGCATGAAGCCGGCGACCGCGGTCAGCCCGATGACGCCCGACAGCAGGCCCCGACGGATGGAATCGGCGCCGAGGGAAGCGCCGACGGTGCGCTCCTCCTGGTAGGTGATGCTGGCGGGCAGCGCGCCCGCTTTCAACACCAGCGCCAGGTCCCGGGCCCGCTCCCGGCTGAAGTGCCCGGTGATCCGGCCCTGGTCGGTGATCCGGCTCTGGATAACCGCCACCGTGTAGATCTTGTTGTCCAGCACGACGGCCATGGAGTTGCCCACGTTGGCCTCGGTGTAACGGCCGAAGCGCTGGGCGCCGTCGGCCTTGATCGTGAAATCGACCTCCGGCTGGGCGTTCTCATCCTGTCCGACCCGCGCGCTGCGCAGGTCGCGCCCGGTGATGACCGGAGTGCGGGAGACGATGTACCACTGCTCGGCGCGCTCGGGCTCGGCGCCGCTGCGGTCGCGGTCCAGCGACTTCAGAATGACCGTTCCTTCCGGCAACACGCCCCCGTGCGAGACCAGGGCGGACTCCGGCGAGGGATACGGCTGCGGGTCCTTGACCTCCTTGATCTCCAGCATGGCGGTGGTCTGGATGATCTCCTTGACCCGGGCCGGATCATCGACGCCGGGCAACTGCACCAGGATCTCGTGCTGGGCGCTGCCCACCTCGCGGATGTCGGGCTCGGTGAGGCCCAGCTCGTTGACGCGCCGGTCGATGGTCTCCAGCGCCTGCTTGACCGTGTCGTCCTCCAGCGCCGCGACCAGGCTGGGTTTCATCCGCAGCACCCACTCGTTTCCGGCTGCCGAAGCATAATCCCAGGTCCCGCTAAAGCGCTCGCTCAGCAGGTCGCGGAAATCGCCCGACCGGTCGGCTGGGATACCCTTGACCGCGATGTGCAGGGCGTCGGTGACCTCCACCTGGTCGTAGTTGATGTTGTTTTTCTTCAGCAACTCCTTGAGCCTGTCGGCCGCCTGGCTGGTTTCGGCCGCCACCGCTTCCTGCACGTGCACCTGCAGCACCAGGTGCGAACCGCCCTTCAAGTCCAGGCCCAGGCGGACACGGTCGGCGGCCGTCTTCCTGGCTTGCGACCAGTTTCGGGGAAACCCGACAATCCCGAACACGCAAGCCAGAATGACAGCCACGATGAAGACGCTTTTGTAGATAAGGTTTCGTTTCATGTCCGGACTCTTATGCGGACCTCTTTCCCTCTTCGTCCAGCAGTCCAGCCACGGCATTCCGGGCTATTTCCAGGCGGACATCCTGCGGGGGTACGCGAAGGTGGAGGCAGTCGTCCTTGAGGGAGACGATTGTACCCCGAATCCCGCCGGTGGTCACCACCCGGTCGCCGGTCTTCAGGTTGGCCAGCATCCGTTGTTGCTGTTTTTGGCGGCGCTGCGATGGCAAGAACAACAGAAAGTAAAAGATAACGAAGATCAGGATGAAGGGAAGCAGGCCGGTGATGGCGCTGCCGCCGCCACCTATTTGCAGCCAAATGCTAGCGAACCCCATTTGTTTTCCGAGTGCCTGGCGGATCGGCGCTGCGGTGCTCGCCCCTTGTGCACCCCGTATATGTAGGGCGCGGCTTCGGCCCGCGCCGCCGCGTTCGGCCCGGGCTAAAACCAGGCCCTGCGCACTCCAAACTCCTTTTTACCAGGTGGTGGACAACAGTACCTTGCGATGCAGGGTTGCCCCTACATCAGAAAGGACTTTAGCGACGTCCCAACGACGATAGCCTGCCGGATTCTGCGCATAGTGTCAAGGTAAAAGTGGAGATTATGCACGGTATTCAGCACGCTGGAAAGCAATTCGCCCGACAGGAACAGGTGCCGCAGGTAGGCGCGTGAGTAGCGCCGGCAGACCGGGCAGCCGCAGCGTTCGTCGGGCGGACGGGAGTCGCCGGCGTAGCGGCTGTGGCGGATCACCAGCCGGCCCTGGGAGGTGAACAGCATGCCGTTGCGGGCATTGCGGGTGGGCAGCACGCAATCCATCATGTCCACCCCCATGGCCACGTATTGCGGCAGCTCCTCGGGCAGGCCCACGCCCATCAGGTAGCGGGGGCGCAGGCGCGGCAGGCGCGGCTCCACCGCCTCCAGCAGCTCCCAGGTGAGCGAGCGCGGCTCACCGACCGAGAGCCCGCCGATGGCATAGCCGGGCAGGTCCATCTCCGCCGTGCGCCGCGCCGATTCGGCCCGCAAGTCCGGGTAAGTCCCGCCTTGGACAATGCCGAACAACGCCGGTTCCAGGTTCCAGGTTTCAGGTTGCAGGTTGGCGGCCGCTTCAGAGTTGGAACCTGGAACTTGGAACTTGGAACCTGGAACTTCGAACGCGCAACTCTGATACCAGTGCGTTTTGCTCCGTTCCAGCCAGCGCGCGGTCAGCTCCATCGACTGGCGGGCGCGTTCGTGGCCCGCCGGGTACTCGGTGCATTCGTCCAGGGGCATGGCGATATCGCTGCCCAGCGCCCGCTGCACCTCCAGCGCGGTTTCCGGCGTGAAGGAGTGCTGGGAGCCATCCAGGTGCGAGCGGAACACCACGCCTTCCTCGCTCACGCGCCGCAGCGGCGCCAGCGACAGCACCTGGAAGCCGCCGCTGTCGGTCAGGATGGGCCGCGGCCAGGACATAAAGCGATGCAGCCCGCCCAGTTCCGCAATTCGCTCATGGCCCGGCCGGAGGTAGAGGTGATAGGTATTGCAGAGGATGATTTGTGCGCCCAACTCTTCCAGCATTTCCTGGGTCAGGCCCTTGACGGTGCCCAGCGTCCCGACCGGCATGAACACCGGCGTGTCGATGGTGCCGTGCGGGGTGTGGATGCGCCCGGCGCGCGCCCTCGTCTCCGGATCGGTGGCGATCACCTCGAAAGAAAACATTGACGACTGAGTTTAACCGAGAACGGGGAGCGGGGCCTCACCACAAAGACACGACGGAATGGGACGCAGATGAACGCAGATACACGCAGATACATTTTTCTGATCTGCGTTCATCTGCGTTTATCTGCGTCCTATTCTCCGCCCGCTGCGGCCTGCCATAGCGCGCGGGCCAGGCCGGCGCCGAATTCGAGCCGGTCGGCGACCGTCGGCAGGCGCTCCAGCTTGCGGTTGTACTCGACCATCTGCTCCATCAACATGGCGGCGATACCGCGGTCGTGAAACAGCGCCTGGTTCACGCTCATCCGCCCCGGCTTGCCCGGCGTGGTGCTGGCGGCCGCGTCGCGTGGCTGGGCGGTGGGAGCAAACGTCGTTGTTTCCGAGAGGATCTTGAACAGCCGCCCGATGCGCGTCCCGATCTCCGGGTTGGCGCGGAGCGGCCCTTCGATGAACTCTCCGCTTTCGGTATTGTGCAGCGTGAGGAAGAAATCGATCCGGCGGCCGGAATCCAGCCAGTCGAAGATGGCCTTGTGCTGCGCGGCGATTTCGGGCATCAGCTTGGGGTCCACGGCGTCCCAGTTGCGGTTCAGGTCGTAGCCGTTGGCGTTGAAGCGAACGCCGCCGCGGGCCGCGCCGTCGGGATCGGCCATCGGGAAGATCTTGAAAATCGCCGTATCGCGGATGCGGGCGGCCGCTGCGTCGGACGACAGCAGGAAGCGCAGCGCCCCTTCCGCCACCCAGGATGTCGGCGACTCCCAGGCGTGCTGGCGGGCCATCAGCCAGATCACGCGCTTCTTCTCCTCGGCCACCTTCGGATTGGTGACCGTGAGCAGCAGCATGTCGCGGCCGCCAACCGTCTTGCCCACGACTTCGCGCTTCAGCCACGGACTCCTGGGAAACTCGGCCAACAGTCGCTGCAAATCCCGATTGGTGTATGGGGGGACGTGTGCGATCCAAATCCGGTCGGCGCGCGGCGTGAAGCGCAGCCGCAGGCTCATCGCCCGCTCGTCCCATTCCAAGTTCTCGTCGCTGAAATGCTTCCAGGTCTTGTGGTCCTCGCTGTAGACCGGGCGGGTCTTGCCGCTGACCGGGTGCGTGCCCGCCTTGTAATTGTATTCGCCGACCAAATCGACCAGGTCGATGGTCACCTGCTTGCCGCGCGCGCCGTCCAGCCGGAAGTAGTACCAGCTTGCCTGGCGGTTGTGCTTGTCCTGATCGGCCTCGCCCTGGACCGCGCAGCGAAAATGCGTGGGGGCGACTTGTTTGACCTTGCCGATATTCCCGCCGTCAAAATTCGTGTGGAACGTGATTGAAGCAAGGACAAGGAGAGCAGGAATGAACATGCGGGTTACCAGTCCGCGAGTCGAACTCCCGGGATTCTCGGGAAACTCCGCGTGTCGAGCGTCGCTACCTCCCAATCTCCGGCGATGGCGGTAGCAGCCAGGATCAGGTCGTGAGCACCCAGGACGATCCCCTTCGCAGCAAGGTCGGCGCAGAGCCTCGCATGGACGCGTGCCTCAGTCAGGTCGAAGGGAATGACGGGCAGTATCGAGAGCAGGCCTTCAATAAACGCCTCCCGTTGGGTTCGTTGAATCCCCAGGGACGCCCGATGCAAACCATGCAGCAGTTCGGCGACCGTAATAGCAGCCAGCGCTAACTGCTGGTCAGGGTGGCGGGCAAGCAACTGTTCTGGGTCGAGACCGCCCCGCTCGCCCGCTATCGCGACGCTCGCATCAATCAGCGTTCCCATGGTGATTCCGGCATTGGAGGCTGGTTCCTCAAGATCTCCATCACATCGTCATAGAAACCCGGGTCAGGCTTTGGCCCCTCACGCAAAAACCGAACGAAGTCGGCAACGGTGCAGCGCACGGGTCGCGCGGGCACGATGCGGCAGATCGGCTGCCCGCCCCGTTCCACAATAAACTCCTCACCGCCGTCACGGACCCTGTTCAGCAGTTCCGAAAAGCTCCGCGCCGCCTCGGTGTCCGAAATTCTGGATTCCATGATAATCAGATTTTACCAAACCATGTGACGAAGAACAAATCCGAGGATCGCACCAGATTATCGGATGGTTCAATCTGCCTACGGGTAGTCCTTTGTGTCCCAGCCACTGGCATCGGCGACGCACCGGACTGCTTCTCGCAGGGCACGTGCCGCCTCGTTGCCCAGTCGATAAATCAACTGACACCCGATCATCCTGCCGCGGCTTGCCCACATGACCTTCGTGGCGTTGCAGCCGGCGTCCGTACGAGCCTCCTCTCTAATTCGTTTCGAGAGGGCACTCTCGCCAGACGGTGAGGAACTTTTATCTGCAAACACCGGTAGCCAGAGGAGGACCGGGGGACCGCCTTGCAGGAACCGGTGAATCTCCTCCCAATTTTTTTTCGTGACGTTGGGTGGGTCAATGAAGAGGAAATTGGCGGATTTTACGTCGTTAACGCTCGCCGCCCGTGCATCGATCGCGCGTTCGCCAAACACGCTCTGCAGGTTTTCGACGACCTCTGGTGACGTATCCCAGAGCGACAAACGAACAGGTACCTTCTGGTGCAGACAAACATCCGAAGCGATCAGCGATGAACCGGGGTAGATGCCGCCGAGCAACTGGGGTCTGGCAGCGAGGTACCAGTCGTACCATAGTCGCACGTGCTTGTTTGGCTCCTGTTGGAGCCGCTCCTTGAATCGTTCTCGGAAGGGCTCTTTGCGGAATCTCCCGATCCCTTTTCTCCACTCATATCGCGGGTTGCAGACGAGAGGGTTGTATGCGTAGCCTGCGAACGTATCTGCATACCTGAAGCGCGCTTTTGGAGGCGAGGGTAGAAAACACCCCACGGTGGCGTCGAGCGCCGCAATCAAAGCAACGTGCTTAACCACGTCGCCTTGATTGCCGGCTTTCTCATGGTGGTCATAGTTCCCAGGCGCGGGCCCAGGTCTGGGCGGTCGATCCCGGGGCGGGCCGCCGGCCTCAGCCGTCACCGCGCACATTTCACTCATATCCGACTCACCAGCTTTACTTGCGGCGTTGTCAGGATTCCCGCTGCAGGCGACTCCTGCTTTGATTGGCCTGCCCCAAGGGTCAGCGGTCGGAATCCAGCCGTTACACACAACGCACTTCTGCCAGTCGAGGTTCTGCCGCATGCCGAGGGGCAGATCCTCTTTACGAAGTTCACCCCGCTCCACCTTGCGCAGGAGGCGATAGTACTTGGCGTCGTGGCCCTGCAGGAACCGCCTTCCTGGACGCACTGCATTGCCACAACCGCAGAGACAACGGGCATTTGCATTCGGGGCATCACTGGATTGTTTCATCGCTTCCCTCGCTCCCGTCTCCGTAGCCGATCAACGGGCAATCAGCAATGTTTACGGGCCACTTGCCCCCTTCATCATCGCGGAACCGATACCTTGTAGGGTGGCAGCAAAGAGAGCCGGGGTGATAGTTGACGCTCACCACACGGCGAGCGAAACGGTGGGCAATGTCTGACGGGACTTCCTGCGCCAGCAGGCAATGGAAGTCAGGCAGCCGAATACGGCGCCTCCTCCAGTCGTGGGGAATCCTCCACACGCGCCCGCTGGGGCCGCGGCAACACACTCTGGCTACTTCATTCGGGATGAAGCAAACCTCCGCCGTCGTCTCTCGACCAGCCATCCTGTCTGCTTCCTGCTCGGGAATGTTGATTTCGACGAGGTCCCAGAAGGACGGGAGGTTAAGCCTTTCGGCGATGGTTTTCCCGGTGCAGATGGGTAGCGCGGAATCAGGTGCTGGCCAACCGGAAACCGCATATGCCAGCCATCTTCGGGGCAAGCGCCAGGTCCGGCCCGCATGGTCAGTCAGAAGGACCCGCGCTGGAACGTACAGTCTCCAATAGGTGCCGTCAGGATGAATCCAGAATTCACCTTCGCCCATAGATGCGAGAGACTGCGGTGCGATCTGACAAGCCGGCTGTTCATCCAACACCTTTACTGCCACTGATCGTCCGGCGAGCGAGCAGACAAGATCCGGCGGGAGGTTGACCTCTTCGAGAAGAAAACCTTCCGCGGGCAAGGTCAGCAACTGATTCGCCATTCCGACCTCGGAAGTCTGAGATTCTGCACGGCCGCAGTACGGGTGCGCCGGCTGCAATACAAAAATTGCCCAATTTGCGGATTGGCCTCCCTACGGGATCAGCACTGTCGAGCCGGTGGTGCGGCGGCCCTCGAGTTCCCGGTGGGCGCTGGCGGCGTCCTCGAGCGGCCAGGTGCGCTCCAGCTTGATCTTCACCACGCCGCTCGCGACCACCTCGAACAATGCCCGCGCGCACGACAGCAGGTCCTCGCGCTTTGCCGTGTAAGCCATCAGCACCGGGCGCGTGAGGAACAGCGAGCCCTTCTGCGCCAGCAGGCCGATATTGAACGGCGGCACCGCGCCCGAGGCGTTGCCGTAGCTCACCATGAGACCGAGCGGGCGCAGGCAATCGAGCGACCCTGGGAACGTGTCCTTGCCGACCGAGTCGTAGACCACCGGCACGCCGGCGCCGCCGGTGAGCGCGCGCACCCGCTCGGTGAAGTTCTCGCGCGTGTAGACGATGGGATGGTCGCAGCCGTTGGCGCGGGCCAGCTCCGCCTTCTGGTCGCTGCCGACTGTGCCGATGACGGTGGCGCCCAGGTGTTTCGCCCACTGGCACATGATCAGGCCCACGCCGCCGGCCGCCGCATGCACCAGGATGGTTTCGCCCCGCTGGACGCGGTGTGTGCGGAGCAACAGGTACTCGGCCGTCATGCCCTTGAGCATCATGGCGGCGGCCTGGATGTCGCTGACGCCGTCCGGCAGCGGGACCAGGCGGTCGGCCGCAATCAATCGCCGCTCGGTGTAAGCGCCCAGCACGCCGGCATAGGCCACGCGGTCGCCCGGCTTCACTTCGGTGACGCCCGCCCCGACCTCCTCGACCATGCCGGCGCCTTCCATGCC
>JAPKYU010000220.1 GCA_026394175.1 Acidobacteriota bacterium
CCACAGGAAGGTAGGTCTGTCAAGTGAAATCGTCATAAACAGACGTTAGTGGCTTGAAACAGCGACGGGTGAAAATGTAGAAACTCCAGGGCGGTCTAAAGACCGCCGCTACAGCGGCGGCTGCTCTGCCGGCGGCCCGCCGCCTCCTCAGGCTTGGTTTGCCGCATCTTGGCCCCGCGTGGTAGGCTGAACTCGTCTCGTGGAAAAGACGCTTCAAGTCCTGACCGAGTTGGAACACGACGGTCTGTTGGTGCGCTACGCGATCGGCGGCGCCATGGCTGCCACCTTTTACGTGGAGCCGGTGTTGACGTTCGATTTAGACGTTTTCGTCATCCTGCCGCAGGCGGCGGGCCTTCTGCTCACGCTGACGCCTCTTTACGACGCGTTGCGCGCCAGGGGCTACACGGAAGAAGGCGAATGTGTGAACATCGAGGGCGTTCCGGTCCAGTTTCTCCCGGCTCACAACGCACTGCTGGAAGAAGCGCTGGCGGAGGCGCGCGAAACCTCCTACGGAGCGACCGCGACCCGGGTGTTGCGTGCCGAACATCTGGCGGCCATCGCAGTTCAGACGGGGCGCGACAAGGACCGGGAGCGCGTGCGCCTGCTTCTGGAACAGGCTCCACTGGATGGTGAATACCTTCGAGCTGTCCTCGCCCGCCACAATCTGGAGGCCAGATGGAAGCAGTGGACAACCTGAGGCCGGAAATCGCGCGGCTCATCGCCGCTAAGCAGGAGCGCCGTCACAAGCTGGCCGCACTGCCTTTCCCGGAGAAAGTGCGTATCGTGGTGCAGTTGCAGCGAATGGTCGCGCCCGTTTTGCGCGCCCGCGGGCGCCCGGTGCGGGTTTGGCATCTGACGGGCGACTGAGCCGCCGTGCCGCCGGTCCCGCCGCGCGGGGCCGGCGGTAAAACAATTTCCTGAAACAAAACACCTGTACACTGAGTTAAAAAGGATGACACGGAACAGGTGTGCTGAAACGCCTCATCTTCTGGCTGGTCCTTGCTGCCGCGTGGCTGCCGGCGGCTGAGCACCGCGGTGTCGTCAAGGCCAAGGGATTGCCCATCCCCGGCGCCGTGGTGACGGCCCGGCAAGGCGCTCAGCAGTTGACCGCCAGCACCGATCAGAACGGCCAGTATCACTTCAAGGACCTTGCGCCCGGCGCCTGGACGCTGGAAGTGCAAATCTTCGGCTTCGAGCGAGCGCGGCGCGAGCTGAACCCCGCCACCGAAACCGCCCCGGTGGAATGGAACCTGAAAGTGGCGCACACGCCGGCGCTGGCCGCGCTGCTGGCGGCCGCTGCCGCCAAGTCGCCAGCGGGCGGCTTCCAGCGCCTGGATGTGAGCCAGACGGCGGAGGCCGAAGCGACGCCTCCGCTGACGTCCCCGCCCGCTCCTGCGCCGGCCGGCGAATTGAGCCAGAACGCCAACGAGGCTTTCCTGCTAAGCGGCAGCTTGAGCCGCGGGCTTGCTGCGGCGCAGCAGGAGGACACCTTCGGCCGGGCGAGCCAGCCGGCGCGCAAGGCACCGGCCGGGAAGGCGGCGGGCAAAGCGCCGGCGGGCCAGGCACGCCCCGCCGCCCCGGCACAGGCCATCGGCAACCGCGCCGGCCTTCCGACCTCCGTGCAGGCCGGCGCGTTCTTTGCGCTCCGGAATTCGGCGCTGGACGCCCGGCCGTATTCCTTCAGCGGACAGCCGCTGGCCAGGCCCTCGTATGCCCAAAGCTACTACGGAGTAGTTGCGGGCGGGCCGCTGCACATCCCGAAGATCGTCAAGAGCGACCAGACGTTCTTCTTCATCAGCTACATTGCCAACCGCGGCCGCAATCCCTTTGGCGCGGTCGGAACCCTGCCGGTCGAGGCCGAGCGGGCGGGTGATTTTTCCCAGTCGCAGGTGCGCGGCCCCCTCGTGGTCTACGACCCCCTCACGCGCGCGCCCTTCCCTGCCAACCGCATCCCGAAGGCCAGGATGCACCCCATTGCGGCGGGGTTGCTGCCGTTCATCCCCCTGGCGAACCAACCCGGCAGGGCGCAGAACTACGAATTCCTCACCTCCGTGCCGGTTGACAACGATAATGTCGGCCTGCGCCTGGGGCGGAACTTCGACAAGCGCAACCGCGTGTTCTCCACCTTCAACCTGCAAAACCGGAGCTCGCAGACCGTGCAGCTTTACGGGTTTCGCGACGGCAACGAGGGATTGGGTTATTCCGGCGACATCACCTGGCAGCACACGCTGAAGCGCGGGCCGATCAATACCCTGAAGTGGAGTTTCTCGCGGAACAGCAACCACGTGGTCCCATACTTCGCTTCCGGGCCCAACGTGGCCGGCGCGCTGGGAATTGCGGGAACCTCGAGCAACCCGCTGGACTACGGCCCGCCGAACCTTTCCTTCACCAACTTCAGCGGGCTGACGGACGCCAGCGCCGCGCGGCGCGTGGACCAGAACACGGGAGTCACGGAAGCCTTCTCGCGCATGAAAGCGAAGCACACCACGACCGTGGGCGGCGACTATCGCCGCGCCTTGGTCAACTCGCTCAACAACCAGAACGGCCGGGGCAACCTCAGCTTCAGCGGCCTGCTCACCAGCGACTTCGATGCCCAGGGGTTGCCCCTGAACGGCACCGGGTTGGACCTGGCCGACTTCCTGCTCGGCTTCCCCCAGACCAGCTCGGTGCGCTACGGCAGCGCCGACACCTACTACCGCACGGCCGTTTACAACCTGTTCGCCCAGGACGATTGGCGCCTGCGCTCGAACCTCACGCTGAACGTCGGGCTGCGGTACGAATTCCTTTCGCCGGTGCGGGAGAAGTACGGGCGCATGGCGAACCTCGACATCGCACCGTGGTTCACCGGCGCCGCCGTGGTTACGCCCGGCAGCCGCGGGCCGTACAGCGGGGACTTCCCGCGCGGCCTGGTGGATCCGGACCGCAACAACCTGGCGCCGCGCATGGGCCTGGCCTGGAAGCCGTTCCCGAAGCGGTCGCTGCGGCTGCGCGCCGGCTACGGCGTGTACTTCAACACCGGCGTGTACGCCCAGGCCGCCGGACGCCTGGCCCAGCAGCCGCCTTTCGCCCACGCCGTGGTACGCAATACCACGCTCGGCCGCCTGCTGACTTTGGACAACGCCTTCGCCGCGCCGCAGCCGGCGACCGGACCGGGCGACGTCGTGAGCGCGCTCGGCGGCGTGGTCCAGGAGATCCACGTTCATGTCGGTGCGACGGTGGCGGAGGGCGAAAT
>JAPKYU010000152.1 GCA_026394175.1 Acidobacteriota bacterium
GGGCGTCCCGTTCATGAATAACGCGGGCTACGGCTCAGGGGGTGTCCACGCCGCTGAGTTCAAACGCCAGCGCATCCGCCTTGCGCTCCACCAGGACAACATGGCCTGGGCGTACTTGCTCGCGCAGGATCCTGGCGGCGATCGGGTTTTCAAGCTGCTGTTCGATGAGGCGGCGCAAAGGCCGCGCGCCGTAGGTGTAGTCATAGCCCTTGTCGCAGAGCCATTCGATGGCCGCCTCGCTCACCTCCAGACCAATCTGTTGCGCCCGGAGGCGCTTTCCCAAATCACCCAACATCAGCCGAGCGATGCGCTTGATGTGTTCTCGGGCCAGCGGACGGAAGACTACAACGTCATCCAGGCGGTTTAGAAATTCAGGGCGGAACGCTCGTTCTGCTGCTCCCGCGGCACATCCAAGGCCTTCAGGATGGCGAGCGCCTCGGCCGCGCGCTTTGCGCCAAGGGTCCGTTCTCTGGGCGCCCCCTTAGCCATGAACCACCACCTCCTCAATAAGACGATCCAGTTCGTCCTGCGCGGGGAAGGTCTTGCCAATCCTCCGGCCGAGCGCCACAAGCGTGTTCCACGCCGGATACCGCAGCGAGCGGAGGTCGGCGGCGTTTACCTGAGTGTGTCCGCTGAACTGGCGGAAGTAGGAATCTACGAGCGTCGAGTTCAGGAAGGCGGCCAGCCCTTTTGCCGCGGTTGCCGGCAGACCCGAGCCTCGAACGTGGTAGTAGTTCAGGTGGTTTTCGAATGCGACCCGGTCGGCCCGAATGCGCACGGGGTCGTAGACCGCCGCCACTACCCGGCGCCGCTCCTCCTTGGCCGAAAACCTTCTGACGAGTACGTAATGCCCCGCCGGGACGAGCAGGTCATCGGCCTGGAGGCCGAGCGCCAGGGCGTTCGGCTTTCGCGTGCCGTCTTTCGGCCACTCCACAAAGCCGCCCTGAAAATGGCAGGGATAGATGAGGGGGGCCGTGTCTCGGCCTGGGTGAGCGCGGAGAAGGTCCCTGGCCCGGAAGTCCACGACCCGTCCAGTGGAAACCGTCAGGCCGAGATCCGTCAAGCTGGCATCAAGGCCCCCCATCTGATGGCGTATCGAATCTCCATCACCGTCGGGAACGATGTGGATGAAGGCATGCGGGTCACCCGCGCCAACAAGGTCGTCGTGTTTGATCCTGCGAATGCGAAGGCCCGATTCGTCCGGACCGAGGCTCGATGAGACAACGACTTCAGCGCTCGAATCCCGGGTTTTCTCGGCACGGAACACGACGTTCTCCTGCAGGACCTCATCATCGGCGAAGGCCCGGTCCCGGGCGTCGAACACGTGGAGTCGGCGAAAGCGCATCTCTCGGAGGAAGAAGCGGCGGAAGGGCTCAAAATAGGGGCCGTTGCAAAAGCTCCTGGGCGTGATCGCTACCATCTCACCTCCAGGAGCGAGAAGCCTCGCCGTCACCGCCAGGAAGCCGGCGTACAGGTTGCTTGTCTCGATCCCGATGGCGCGGAGCAGCTTGCGCTCGCGGGATTCCGTCAGGATCTTCCTATAGGGTGGATTCAGGATGGCGCAGTCGAATCGTCCGTCCTCCCCCGCGGCGAACAGGTCACCGGCGAAGGTCCTCGTGCCGATTTCCAGGAAGTCTTCGACGACGATACGTCCCTCAAACTGGATCCCCGCGTCTTCGCACACCGCCCGGCACAGATCGAGTGTCGCCCGGAGATAGTCGACGAGCATGGGATCAATCTCGTAGGCCGTCAGGGCGATGGTATCCGGGCGCTGTGGCCGGCGGCACATCGCGGCAACGAAAGCGGCAGAAAGCGACCCCAACCCGGCGCCTGGGTCGAGGACACGGATGACCGGGTTGCGGCACTCGATCATCCGGGCCATGAACGTGGCCACCGGCGCAGGTGTCAGAAACTGTCCCATGAGCGCCCGCCGCCGAGGGTCCAATCGGCGTGCGGCGTCGCGGCGGGCAGCCTCGACCGACGACAGTAGCGAGTCCGCGCCGCTATTGGTGAGAGCCTGGCGAGCCTTCATATCACCCACGACCATCTTATCCGCTCGGTTACCAAGCTTGTCCGCCTAACTCTTGTTTAGGCTGAACCGCATAAACCGCCACCGCGGTCGGCCTAGGCCCAGACGCCCGCCCACCACGATTCAACACGTGCGTCCCGCCCTGCGGGATCGTCGTCTCGACGTGCTTGTGCCCGGGCAGCTCCTGGACTGTTCGGATGATCGACACTCTCGGGTGGAGTTGTTCACAACGCCCAGCCTCTCAGAGATTCTCGCACTGGCGATGGGCTACGGGAATTGAATCACATCTCAACCGCCAAAACAACGCCACGGCACCCGCTCCTCACGGGACGGGGCATCTTCCGCCGGGTGAGTGGGCCAGCCGGGGGATGTTCCGATTGCCCTATCCGCTTTTTGCTCACAGGGGGGCTTGACAAGCGTGTTATGCTGGTATATATCTAATAGCGATTAGACGAAAGACTAGCGATAGCGGGGGATCGCACGCTGGGGCGGTGCGGGGACTTCGGCCCCGTTCTTTGACAACTGAATATGGGGGCGAATTCTCCGGGGTGCTCGATTGAAAAACCCGCGCAGAGATGTGGATGCTTTGGGCGTTTTCTCCTGCTTTTCACCTGTATTAGCAGGTGGCGGTCGAAGTGGGGGGCAAGCTGCTGATAATAAAGCGCTTGGCACCAGAAAAGGCATGTGCGTGGCTGGGCAGCCCAGAGACCATACGCCGCAACGCGCTGAAAACAAGGTGGTTCTGGCGGGCGACTGGGCGCCTGTTAATAAAATACCCTTTGGTACGTTTTTCGGTCGTGTCATGATCTTGTGGCCGCTCGGAACTGCGCCCCGGCAGGCCGGACGGCCGTCCGCAGAATGCCCGAGAGCCGCTTCTGCCGTCACTCCTTTGAGCTTTTGCGTCTTTGTGGTGAAATGAGTGCTGCGAACGCATCTGAAGCGCGGAAACTCGGGCCTCGATCTCGGGTTGTAAGCAACAGAAGGGGGCAGATGAAAAACGGCCGAATGTCGCGCATCGCCGTTGGCCTGTGTGTGCTGTTGGGGATCGGCCCGCTGCCGGCCGGCGCGCCACAGGCCAGGCCAACGGCCGGCCAGGCGACGCCCGCCGCCACGCCGCCGCTGCCGGTTTTGCGTGTGACCACGCGGCTGGTCCAGGTGAACGTCATCGTCCAGGACAAGAACGGCGATCCGGTATCCAACCTCACCCGGGACGATTTCACGCTGCTGGAAGACGGCCATCCGCAACAGATCGGCGTGTTTTCCATGGAGAATAATCGGCCCGCGGCCGTGCGCGCGGCCGCGCGGCCCGCGCTACCCCCCAACACCTTCACAAACAGGCTGGAATACCGGGCCCAGGGCATCTCCAGCCTCACGGCCATTCTGTTCGACGGCCTGAACACGAAGTTTGAGGACCAGTCCTACGCCAGGCAGCAGATCATCCGCTTCATCCAGCAACTGCAGCCCGAAGACCGGGTAGCCATCTACACGCTGGGGCGCGACCTGCGCCTGCTGCACGATTTCACCAGCGACACGGCGTCACTGCTGCGGGTGCTGGCGCGCCATAAAGGAAATATCGCTACGGAGCTGGCCGCGTCCGAAGAGGTGGCATTCAACACCGACGATCTCGGCGACAGCGAAGCCGACCAGCAGTTGAGGCAGTTTCTGGAAGAGGCGAACGAGACGATGCAGGCCTTCTACGTGCGCAACCGCGTGAGGCAGACGCTGGAGGGCATCGAAGCCGTCGCCAACCACCTGTCGCGGCTGCCCGGCCGCAAGAACGTGGTGTGGGTGTCGGGGAGCTTCCCGTTGACCTTCGGATTCGGCGAGGGCCGGATTTCGCGGGAGTTGACCGTTTTCTCCGACGACATCCTGCGGACGGCGCGGGCGGTTACCACCGCTAATGTCGCCATTTACCCGGTGGACGCGCGCGGCCTGATCGGGGCCTTCGACATGTTCCCCGATCTGAGTCCGGCGAACCGGGGGAACGCGCGGGCCCTGCAAACCGGCCAGATGCGCTCGAACGCTTCCAAGGTCTGGGATTCGTTCGCCACCATGAACGAGCTGGCCGAACGGACGGGCGGGAGGGCGTCATACAACAGCAACGATATCCGCGGCGCGATCCGCCGGGCCATCGACGATTCCCGCGTAACCTACCTGCTGGGCTACTACCCACGCAATACCGCGCTGGACAGCAAGTTCCACGAGATCAAGGTGCTGGTGCGCCAGAAGGGCTTGCAGGTGCGCCACCGCCGCGGCTACTTCGCCTTCCCCGACCCGCCGCGCGACGAGAAGCACCGCCAGGACGAGTTGCGAATCGCCGCCTGGAGTCCGCTCGATTCCACCGCACTGGGCATGACCGTTCGCCTGGAGCCGCAGAATGCCTCGGTCGATTCGGTCCGGCTGGAGGTTCTCCTCAGTCCCGGCGAGGTCATTCTGGAGCCAAAGGATGACCGCTGGAACGGGCAACTGGACATGGCGTTTCTCTGCGCCGGCGCGGACAACCAGCAACTGACCAGCACCAACCAGTCGATCCAGCTCAGCTTCCGCCCGGAGAACTACCAGTTGGTGGCGAAGAACGGCATGGTGCTGCTCGGCCAGATGAACCTGGCGGCCGGAACGCGGAAGCTGCGGGTCATCGTGCGCGACGTTGTTTCGGGCTCGATGGGTTCCGTCACCATTCCCATCGAGCGGGTCGCCGCGCCGCGCAATCCGTTCATGCCGTTCTTGCGCAGGTAAACAATTGCGGATTGCAGATTTCGGATTGCGGATTTCAAGCGCAAGTTCGCCTGAAATCCGCAATCCGAGATCGGCGGTATGATTGCCGGCATGGCCGATCAGAAACTTGCCGCCTTGCTGGCCGATATCCGCTCCTATTGCGCCGCCCACGGCGACCCCAAGCAGGTCGCCCGCTTCGCGCGGTATTTCCGCGAAGGCTTCGACGCTTACGGAATCAACGACAAAGACCCGGACTGGCCGCAACAGAAGAAGCAGTGGGTGGCTGCCAACGCCGACCTGGGGCTCGCCGGCTTCCTCGATCTCGGCGACCGCCTCTTCGAGAGCGGCAAGCTGGAAGACGGCGGCCTGGCGGTGTACTTCGTGGCGCAGTTCCGCGACCAGTTCCGCCGCGCCACGTTCCAGCGCCTGGGCCGCTGGCTGGACAGCGGCGTGCGCAATTGGGCGCATTGCGACGTGCTTTGCGGCGAGCTGCTCTCGCGGCTCCTGACAGATGGCATCGCCAAGCTGGATGACATGAAGGCCTGGCGCCGATCTCCGGCCAAGTACAAGCGGCGGGCGGTTCCGGTAGCGATGCTTGGTCTGTTGAAGACGGAGAAGGATTACCGGCCCTTGCTCGACTTCATCCGGCCGCTCATTCTCGATGAAGAGCGCGTCGTGCACCAGGGATTGGGCTGGTTCCTGCGCGAGGCCTGGAAGCGCCAGCCCAAGCCCGTCGAGCGCTTTCTGATGGAGTACCGGGAGACGGCGTCGCGGCTGATCTTCCAGTACGCCACGGAAAGGATGACGCCCGAGCACCGCGACCGCTTCCGGCGTGCCAAGCAAAAGAAGGCGGGAAGCTAATCACAAAGGCACAAAGACACCAAGGTACAAAGAGGAAGGATCTTCCTTTGTGTTTTTGTGCCTTCGTGCCTTTGTGATTCTTATTCTTCCGCGGGAACGTCGGGCAGCACGAGCTGGCGGCGGAAGAGGCCGGTTTTCCACGCGCAGTAAAGAACGCCGAGGCCCAGCCAGATGGCTCCGCCGATGCGCGCCGGCGTGCTCAACGCCCACCAGATATAGGCGCACACCACGAATCCGACCAGGGGCAGCATGAGGTTGGAAACCGCGTTCCGCAGCGAGCGCTCGCCACGCACGTAATAGTGCATCAGCGACGAGAGGTTCACGCCCATGAAGCCGATGAAGGCCCCGAAATTCAGAAGCTCGGCGCCGCGCTCGTAGGTGATCAGCATCGCCCCGGCCAACGCGGCCGCACCCGTCAGCAGCACGTTGTAGCTTGGCGTGTGCGTGCGCGGATGGATGTAACCGAAAAGGCGCTGCGGGATCACGTTGTCGCGGCCCATGCCGTAGAGCAGCCGGGCGGCGGCCAACTGCGCGCCCGACCCCGAGCCGACGGTAGCCACCAGCAGCGTGATGTTCACCAGGTGGAACATGACGATGCCACCCGCGCGTCCGGCGACCGAAACGAAGCCGGTGTCGGGATCGGGGAAGGTCCAGAAGTCCGGCCAGACGCGCTGCCCCATGTACACCTCCAGGCCGCCCAGTACCCCGGTGATGAAGCAAACCAGCACCGTGGCCAGCAGCACGTTCCGTCTGGGGTTCTCGACCTCTTCCGACAAGGTGCTGATGCCGTCGAACCCGATGTAAGTCAGAATGGCCAGCGAGGTGCCCGTGCGGACCACCGGCCAGGAGAATGTTTTCGGATCGTAGAAGGGCTGCGTCGAGAACAGCCCGCCGATGCCGTACAGGCGCATCAGGTATCGGGCCGCGGTCACGAAGAAGGCCACGATCACGATGGACATGGCCACCGTCAGGATGGCGTTGGTGCGCGCGGTGGCCCGGATGCCGCGCAAATTCATGGCCGTGAACAGCCCCGCGAAAAACACCGCCCACACGATGTAAGGCAGCGGCAGGATGTTCATCGCCGCCTTGCTACACCAGATGGTGCAGATGATGGGGTTGATCACGTAGTCCATCACCATCGCCCAGCCGGTGAGGAATCCGAGTTGCGGGTTCAGTTCCCGGCCCACGTAGGTATAGGCCGAGCCGGCGCTGGGGTAGGCGCGCGCCATCCGCCCATAGCTCATGGCCGTCAGCATCATGGCGAACATGCCGATGAGCACCGTGGTCACCACGTGGCCCTGTGCCTTGACGTGAACCACGCCAAACAGCGGCATCGGGGCGGTGGGCTGGATCAGGATGATGCCGTACAGCACCAGGTCCCACAGCGTCAGAACGCGCCGCAACCGCGGCGCCGAGGGAGAAGCACCCGAGGAGCTAGCCATAAGAATCCGGCATTATAACTCGGAGTGCGGAGTGCGGAGTGTCGAACATTCCGCACTCCGCATTCCGCGCTCCGCACTACAATAGGGGCTGCTGGGAGGTGATTATGAGACACCGGCTTGTTTCCGTCGCCCTGGTGGCGATTCTGCTGACCTTCGGCGGCTCCCCGCTGCTGGCGCAGAAGGGAAAGGGCAAGGGGAAAGGCAAGCAGGAAGGGTCCGCCCAAACAGCGGGCGACAAGGTCCGCACCGCGCTGCCGGAAGGCGAGAGGGTGTTCACGCAGCAGGAGCGCGTGGTGGTGACCAACTGGTTCCGCGACAACCGCAGCGGCCTGCCTCCCGGTCTGGCCAAGCGCGACCGTCTGCCGCCGGGCCTGGAAAAGCAACTGCGTGAGCGTGGAACCCTGCCGCCCGGCCTGCAGAAGAAGATCCAGCCGCTGCCCGTTGCGCTGGAGCGCCAGCTTCGGCCGCTGCCGACCGGTTGGCGTCGCGTCGTGATTGCCGGCAACGTCATCCTGATGAACGAGCGGACGGCCACCGTCCACGACATCATCCGCAACGCGATTCCCTGACCAGGAGAAGCCGCGCAGGCTTATCCTCGGGTGCCTCCGTGCTTCCGTGGCTGGAGGCTCGTCACTCATCACTCATCACTATCTTTTCAGGCGGGCTGGGGAATCGGGACCGGGCCGAGGATCCGCAGCAGGCGGTCGATTGCCGAGGTGGTGAGGGAATCGCCGGTGCGGCGCAGTAGTTTCGCGAAGACGCGCAGGCCGCCGGGCTTGCGCGGGGCGCCGTCCCCGCCGGCCTGCTCCACTTCACTGCGGCATTGCTCCAGGAAGGCGCGGACCAGCCCCGGGTCGAACTGCTCGCCGCTGCACTCGACCAGCTCGCGCAACGCGTCGTGCGGGGGCACCGGCTCGCGATAGGCGCGCTCGCTGGTCATGGCGTCAAAGGCGTCGGCCACCGTGAGGATGCGCGCCGGCAGCGGGATGGCGGCGCCGGTCAGTCCGTCCGGGTAGCCCTTCCCGTCCATCCGCTCATGGTGCGAGCGCACCACCGCCCGCACTTCCGGCCAGGGAAAATGGACCGAGGAAAGCACCTGGTCTCCTATAAGCGGGTGCGAGGCCATCTCACGCCGCTCCTTGTCGTCCAGCGTGCCCGCCTTGTGCAGCAGCGTGCGATCCAGCACGATCTTACCGATGTCGTGCAGGTAAGCGCCAATGCGGATGCCGGTGCTCGACTTCTCCGGCATGCCCAGCCTGGCCGCCAGGCCGGACGAATAGCGGGCCACCCGCAGCGAGTGGCCGCGCGTATAGATGTCCTTGGCATCGATGGCGGTTGAAAAAGCCTGCACCGTATCGAAGTACGTGTCGGCCAGCGATTCGCACAGCCGCAGGTTTTCCTGCACGGCGGCGCGCAACTGCTCCACCAGGGCGTGCTGCAGCAGCAGCATGGCGGCATAGGGCCCCAGCGTCTCCAGCGCGCCCCGCTCGTGCTCCCCGGGCGGGCGGCCGTTCAGGCAGTTGCCCGCCAGTAGCGCGCCGGCCAGTTGCCCGCGAACGACCAGCGGCAGGATTCCGGCCATGCCCCACTCGGCCGCCAATGCGCGCAGCGGGGCAGGCAGCCGCTGCTCGCCGGACGGTATCCACTCCGGGCAGCGGGCCAGTTCCTCGATTTCCGCGCGGGACGGCGCCCGCAAGGCGGCAGCCTCCATCTCGCGCAAGCTGCCCGGCCGCATTCCTTTCACTGCTGCCGGATACAGCCGCCCCCCTGTGTCACAACCGAGCAGCGCGCCGCGAGGCACGCCCACCGACCCCAGCAACAGATACAGGATCGACCGCGCCGCCGAAGAGAACTCGTGCGCCTCCACCGCATGGCGGCCCAGGTCACTGAAGGCGCCCAGCGTGAATTCCAGCCGCTGATATTGTTCGCTTCTCGTCTTCACGGTTTCCGCACCGGGACACGCCCGGCGATCCCCAGCAACTCGAACAGCAGCCGGATGTCCTCCGGCACCGACACGAACTCCAGCCGGGCCTCGCCCTGCCGGGCATTCTCGATCACATCCAGCAGGTAGGAGATGCCGATGCTGTTGACCATCGAGGCGCGGCCGAAGTCGAGTTCGAGCGCGCGGCAGCCGCGGCTGAGCAAGGAGCGGCATTCCTGCTCCAGCAACTCGCCGCCGCTCTCGTTCAGGTAGCCGTCCAGATAAACGACCGCGCTGCCGTTTCTTACCCTAGATTCCAGACGCAGCTTGTTCATGTTCAGGTAACCCCGCCGTCCGGTTTTCTCCGCCGTACGGGAATTTCTTCGTCATGCGAATGGTGGTGCCGTTCAGGTCGCTGGACACGATCACCTGGTCCATGACCGCGTGGATGATCTTCAATCCGTGGCCACGGTGCAGGCTCGACTGCCCGGGGCCGGCTCCCCCTGGAGCAAAGGGCGCGCCAGGATTGCTCACGGCCATTTCAATGCAACCAGGCCACGCGGCGAGTCGCACCTCGACACTGGCGGAGCTGGATTGGCTTCCGTCCGTCCGGCCGTGCTCGAAGGCGTTGAGGCAGGCTTCCACCAGCGCGGCCCGCGCTTGCGAAGCTGCCTGTGCGTCGCAGCCGGCGCGCTCGGCCAGCAGATCGAGCGCCCGCACCGCCGCCAGCTCAAAGTCCGCCTCCGGCGGCAGCCGCAGAACCGTTTCCCAGCGGGCGGCAACGCAGCCGTCGGACCGCGCGGCGATCAGTTGGTTGAACCGCTCAAAATCGAGCAATTGGGCGTCGTGGCCGGCGGCCCATTCCGCGTCGCCGGGCTCCGGCTGCCGCATCACCACCCACTTCTCCACGCCCGCTGTTCCTTCCGGGGTGGTGCGCGACTCGGAGAACGGCAGTGCTTGCCTGACGCGATTCTCCATCTCTTCCAGCACGCTTCCCAGCCGGGCTTCCGGGTCCGCAACAGCGACGGCCAGCAAGGCTGCCGAACCCGCGGCGGGTGGTGCGCCGGTGAAACCGTAACAAAGAAACAGCTCGCCGCCCGGCAGCGGTTCGCCGGCGACTTCGCAAACCTCACGAAACCGCAGGCGCGAAGGAAACGTCGCCGCCGGAACCGCTTCGGCCAGGCCGCCGGCGATGCGCCGGCGAAGCGGCTCGCGGGCCAGCTCGCCGTCCGCGGCGTGGGCGGCCGCGAGCACTGCCGTGGCCAGCCTTGCCGCCTCGCTCTCGATCGTTTCGGGACGCGCCAGTTGCAGTGCGGCCCAATCCCGCGCAGCCGGCCAGCGCCGCGGCATCCAGCCGGCGGGGCCAGCGACGGCCAGGCCCGCGCCGGCAAGGTTCGCAAGCACGTCATCGAGCGAAACCCGGCCGCGCCACTTTTCGGCTGCCGTGGGGTAACGTTCATCAGCCAGCCATTCGAGCGCGCAACGGCGTTCCAGGCTGCCCAGCCGCGCGCCCAGCACCGCCGGAAAATACGCGCCCAACGTGCCCCGACGGAGGTCGGCAACGTAGGCGCGGACGAAGGCGAGTGTGCTGTCCAGTGGCGTGCCTGCCAGCGCGGCGGCGTGTACCACCGACGAGAGGACAAACGGGTCGGCCGCGCAGTAGGCGGAGAATGGTCGGGCCGCCTCGCCGCAGAATTCCACTCCTAAGTGGCGCGCCAGACCCTCAGCCAGCAGCGTGCCTTCCCGCGCCGTGAACTCCTCGATCGCCACCACTTGCCGGGCCCACCTCGATGCCGCCGGCCCCGAAGCGGTGGCGACCACGGCCAGTTCGGGCACACTGGAGCGCGCAACGGGGGCCAGCACCTCGTCGGTGGCGTCATCAACCAGCAAGCAAACAGGCCCGATCTCGGCGGCCAGCCGGCCAAGCGCGGCGAAAAAACCGTAGGAATCGCTCGCGGCTGCGTCCAGCAATTCTTTCCAGGCGGCAAGATCCTCGCGCTCCGCCAATCGCGCCATGGAAGCCCGCGATAGAACAGGTTTCACGGTGCTATCGTTCGGCCCAGGCGGCAGCCTGCGCCACTCCAGGCAGGCCAGCAGTTGCGCGGCGACTTCGGCGGCGGCGCCTGCCGGCAAGGGCTGATAACCGAGGCGCAGAATCGCCGTCGCCACTTCTCGCCGGCCCAGCAGCGCACCGTGCAATTGAAGGAGCAGATCCGTCTTGCCGCGGCGTGGCGCCCCTTCGATCGCCACCAGTCCCGGAAGGAACCGTCTGCCGAACAGTTCACCCAGGCGCGCCGCCTGGCGCCGGGGCAGAATTGCGGCCATGAGCGAACGCTAACACAAGGACGGCCGGGATTCAACATTTCCTAATCAAAATGTTTCGGAGGGGTCATGGCCTGCGCTTTTGTGCCGCCGGCGTCCCCCGGCAATGCCGAACCGGGCGGTAGTGGTGTATATTCCCCACCATGAGAAGCGCTGGTTGTTTGGTGATGTTCGTGCTGTTCACCTTTTGCGTCCGCGCGCAAGAACCGATCAGGCTTTGGGCCGGCGACGCACCCGGCGCGCTCGGCAAGGAAGACAAGGACGTACCCACGCTGACGCCCTACCTGCCCGACCCGGCGCGGGCCACGGGCGCGGCTATCGTCATATGCCCAGGCGGCGGCTATTCGGCGCTGGCGCAGCACGAGGGCAAAGATTACGCGCTGTTCTTGAACGAGCAGGGAGTGGCCGGGTTGGTGTTGAAGTATCGCCTGGGCAGCAACGGCTACCGGCACCCGGCGATGCTCGAGGACGCGGCACGGGCCGTGCGTTTGGTGCGTGCCCGCGCCGCCGAGTGGAAGGTGGACCCCAAGCGCGTGGGCATCATGGGCTCGTCGGCCGGCGGCCACCTGGCCTCCACTTTGCTCACTCACTTTGATTCCGGCAAGTCGGACTCGGCCGACCCGGTCGAGCGCGAAAGCTCCCGCCCCGATCTCGGCATCCTCTGCTATGCGGTGATTTCCATGCTGCCGCCTAACGTACACACGGGATCGCGCGACCGGCTGCTGGGCAAAGACCCGCCCGAGGAATTGTCGAAGCTGCTTTCCAATGATTTGCAGGTGACGCCGCAAACGCCTCCCTGCTTCATCTGGCACACCTGGGAGGACAAGGGAGTGAAGGTGGAAAACAGCCTGGAGTTCGCGGCCGCGCTGCGCCGCGCCGGCGTTCCCTTCGACCTGCACGTCTTCCAGCAGGGCCGTCACGGCATCGGCCTGGCCGGCGGCCACCCATGGAGCAAGGACTTGGTCTTCTGGCTTAAAGCGCAGGGATTCGTCAGGTAGGGACCATCCGCAGATTGCGCAGATTCATTCATCGGCGGATTCCGACTACCGGCCGATGAGGGCGAGAAGCTTGGAGCGGGCGGCGGCAGCGTGCTTCGCCGACCGGCAGACGGCCATGATCGTGTCGTCGCCAGCGAGTGTGCCGACGATTTCCGGCCAGTCTTCCTGGTCCAGCGCGACGGCAAGCGGCTGCGCGTTGCCCGGATCGGTGCGCAGCACAAGGATGTTCTGCGCCTGCCGCACGTCTTTGAGAAACTCCCCCGCGACGCGTTTCAAATGGCGCTCTACAGGACGCGCCAGCGCCAGCGCCCCATGCGTGGCTCCCGCCGTCACCAGCAGTTCCTTGTAGCCATCCGCGGTCTTCGCCAGTCTCAGATCATGAAGGTCGCGGGACAAGGTCACCTGGGTGGCATGGATCCCGAGACGGCGGAGCTTCTCGGCCAGTTCCTCCTGGGTATGGATGGGCCGCGCGCGAATCAGCTTCAGAATCTGTTCCTGGCGATAGCGCTTGATCATAAGAAGCTGTCAGCTATCAGCTTTCAGCTATCAGCTTGCGAGTTCTCAGTTGTCAGTACTGCTTCCTGCCTACTGCCTACTGCTTGCTGCCTACTGCTTACTGCTCTGCCAGGCAGACAACCGGCGGCGGGCATCTTGCAGCGCGGCGGCGACTGCCCGCGGGCCGGTGCCGCCCGGCACCTCGCGGCGCGCCACGCCGGCGGCGCCTTTCAGCCATTCGAGCACGTCTTCGTCAAAGGCGGGGCTGAACTCGCGCAGTTGCTCCAGCGTCCACTGCTCGGGAGCGCGGTCGTGTGCCAGGCCGGCGCGGACGATGCGGCCTACGGTTTCATGCGCCCGCCGGAAGGGCACGCCGTGCAGCGCCAGGTACTCGGCCAAATCGGTGGCGCAGGCCCAGCCGCCGGCCGCGGCCGCCTCCATCGCCGCGCGGCAGGGCGTGGTGGTCTCGACAACAACCCTGGCGATGGCCAGCGCGCCCAGCAACTGTTCAGCGGCATCGAACACCGGCTCCTTGTCTTCCTGCAAGTCGCGGTTGTAGGTGAGCGGCAGGCCCTTGAGCGTGGTGGCCAGCGCCACCAGGTGGCCGAGCATCCGCCCGGTCTTGCCGCGAAGCAGCTCCAGCGAGTCCGGGTTCTTCTTCTGCGGCATCAGGCTGCTGCCGCTGGTCACCTCGTCGCCCAGTTGCAGGAAGCCGAACTCCTCACTCGAATAGAGAATCCAGTCCTCGGCCAGGCGGCTGAGGTGAACGAAGACGCAGCTCGCCGTGAAGAGGAACTCCAGCACGAAGTCCCGGTCGCCGGCGGCGTCGAGGCTGTTCCGGGTGATAGCGGCAAACCCCAGGTCGCGCGACAGTGCCTCGCGGTCGATTGGCAGGCCGCTGCCGGCCAGCGCTCCGCTGCCCAGCGGCATGGCGTCGGCTGCCTGGTAGCAGCGGGCGAGCCGGCCGCGGTCGCGCGCCAGCATCTCAAAGTGCGCCAGCAGGTAGTGCGCCCACAACACCGGCTGGGCCCGCCTGAGGTGCGTGTAACCGGGGAGAACCAGGTCGCCGGCGCGCTCCGCCTGCTCCAGCAGCGCTTCGAGCAGCGCATTGAGCGCCGCCTGCGCGCCGAGGATTTCGCCCTTCAGCCAGATGCGGAGATCGAGCGAGACCTGTTCGTTGCGGCTGCGCCCGGTGTGCAGTTTGTCGGCCAACCCGGCGCCGCCGCGCTCGGCCAGCTTGCGGATCACCAGGGTGTGAACGTCTTCGTCGGCGGCCCCTTCAAAAAAAACCGCCGGGTTGGCGCGGGCTTCACCGGCGATGGCCTCCAGCGCCCGGCAAACCTGTTCCGCCTCGGCAGCCGAGTAGATGCCGATGCGCTCGAGGGCATGCACCCAGGCGCAACTGCCCTCCACGTCGGCGTCGAGCAGTTTGCGGTCGAACGCCAGCGACCCGGCGAACTCCTCAAACTGCTTCGCCGACGGCTTCTCGAATCGTCCTCCCCACAATTTCATAACCGTGTTCTCGCCACAAAGGCACAAAGAACACAAAGTTCACGAAGATTCTTTGTGTCCTTGGTGCCCTTCGTGTCTTTGTGGTTCATTTTCCGGCCTTGGCTTTCAGCGCGGCGCGAACGCGCAGCGGCAGCCCCAGCAGGCGGATGAAGCCCTCGGCGTCCTTCTGGTTGTAGCTCTCGCCCATGGTGAAGCTGGCAATCTCGGTCGAATAAAGCGAATACGGCGAACGGCGCGAGAGCACCTGGATGTTACCGCGGTACAATTCCAGCGCCACCTCGCCGGTCACCACCTGCTGGGTGGATTCGATAAAGGCATCGAGCGCCTCGCGCAGGGGCGTGAACCAGAAACCGCTGTAGACCATCTGGCCGTAGTCGAGCGCGACGTGCTGCTTGTAAGCGAAGGTGGCGCGGTCCAGGCAGAGCGCTTCCAGCTCGGCATGTGCCGCGTAAAGGATGGTGCCGCCCGGCGTCTCGTAGGCGCCGCGCGACTTCATTCCCACGAAGCGGTTCTCCACCAGGTCGATGCGGCCGATGCCGTGGCGCCCGCCCAGTTCGTTCAGTTTTTCGAGCAGCGCGACGGGCCCCAGCTTCTGGCCGTCCAGCGAGACCGGGCAGCCCTTCTCGAAGCCGATGGTGACGCGGGCCGGCTGTTCGGGCGCCGTGCGCGCCGAGTTGCTGAGCATCCAGACGTCATCGGGCGCGCCGCACGCCGGGTCCTCCAGCACGCCGCCCTCATGGCTGATGTGCCAGATGTTGCGGTCGCGGCTGTAGATCTTCTCGGCGGAGGCGGACACCGGGACGTTGTGCCGGCGCGCGTACTCCAGCGCGTCCTCGCGCGAGCGGATCTCCCATTCGCGCCACGGCGCGATCACCCCAAGCTGCGGCGCCAGCGCCTGGTAGGTCAGCTCGAAGCGCACCTGGTCGTTGCCTTTGCCGGTGCAGCCGTGGGCCACGGCGTCGGCGCCCTCTTCGAGCGCCACTTCCACCTGCGCCTTGGCCAGCAGCGGCCGCGCGATCGAGGTGCCCAGCAGGTACTTGCCCTCGTAGACCGCGCCCGCCCGCACCAACTTCCACAGGTAGCCGCAAACGAACTCCTCGCGTAGGTCCTTGATGTAGAGCTTGCTGGCGCCGGTGGCCAGCGCCTTCTTCTCCAGGCCTTCCAGCTCTTCGCCCTGGCCGATGTCGCCGGCCATGGCGATCACTTCGCAGCCGTAGTTCTCTTTCAGCCAGGGAATGATGACGGACGTATCGAGTCCGCCCGAATACGCGAGTACGACTTTCTTTGGTTTCGTCATAAGCGAGGTCCAAGGGTCCAAGGTCCAAGCCGACTTTGGACCTTGGACCTATTTCGCGAGCAGCATCATCAGGATCGCCTTGGCGATGTGCAGGCGGTTCTCGGCCTGGTCGAACACCGCCGAGCGCGGCGATTCAATCACTTCTTCGCACACTTCCTCGCCGCGGTGGGCGGGGAGGCAGTGCATGAACACGGCGTCGGGCCGGGCCCGGCCGAACAACTCCGGCGTCACCCGATAGGGCACAAACACCCGGGCGCGCTCGTCGGCCTCGGCCTCGAAGCCCATGCTGGCCCACACGTCGGTGTACACGGCATGCGCGTCTTCCACCGCTCTTTGCGGGTCGTGCCCGGTTTCAATCACCGCGCCGGTGGCCGCCGCCAATTCGCGGGCGCGGGCCACCAGCTCCGGCTTTGGCGGATAGGCCTGGGGCGTGGCCACGGTGACGTGCGCCCCGGTGAGCGCTCCCATCAGCATCAGCGAGTGGCAGACGTTGTTGCCGTCGCCCACGAACGCCAGCTTGGCCGCCCGCAAATCGCCCGCGATCTCCTGCAGCGTAAAGAAGTCGGTCAGCGACTGGCAGGGGTGGAACAGCTCGCTCAGCCCGTTGATCACCGGGACGCGTGAATGGCGGGCGAACTCCTCGACCGTGGAGTGCGAAAAGGTGCGGAGCGCGATGGCGTCCACCCAGCGCGCCAGGTTGCGGGCCACGTCGCAGATGGGCTCGCGGTCCGGGATGCGCTGCTGGCCGGTGTCCATGAACACGCTCTCTCCGCCCAGCGTTTTCATTCCCAGCTCGAAGGTGAAGCGGGTGCGCAACGAGCGCTTCTCGAAGATCACGGCCAGGTAGCGGCCTTCCAGGGCGTGCGCGTAGCGCCGCGGGTGCGCCTTGACGCGGGCCGCCAGGTCAAAGACGTCGGCCACGGCGTCCGGTGTCAGGTCGTCATCGCGAATAATATGCAGCGGCACCTCCGCCTCCGGCGCGCGCCGGCGGGCGACAGCGGTCGCCAGGCCATTGGAATCAGCCATGGGGCCCTCCTTGGGTCGATGAATAATTATGCGAACCAATGAATAATTACACATCGGCGGCTTTGCGTCAACCCGAAAGTAATGGGACGCGGATAAACGCAGAAAGACGCAGATCGGGCATGAAACCGGTTTGATCTGCGTTCATCGGCGTTTATCGGCGTCCCATTTTCAGGGCGAGTGGTGTAAATTAAGCGGCCATGAGACGGTTATTGCTTTTGGCCCTGCTTGTCGTGCCGCTGCTCGATGCCGCGGAGCTGCGTGTGTCGAACCGCTATCTGGAGGTCCGGCTGGACGGCGCCAACGGCGCTATTCAGGTTACCGATAAGCGCGTGCGGCGAACCTGGGAGCAACAGGCGCTCCGTTGGGCGCTGGCGCCGGCCGGCGAGCCGGCCAAACAAGGGCGGCGCGGCTGGAACATCCGGTTCACGGGCTTTTCGGCCACTATCGAAGTGGCGGCAGACAAGCCCGAGATGGAAGTCACCGTCAACGGCAGCGGCCCGCTCAAGCAGGCATTGGCCTTTCCGGCACCCTTCGTCACCGGCAAAGGCTCCTGGCTGGTGGTGCCGCTGAACGAGGGCATCATTTACCCGGTGGACGACGAGACGGTGCGCCCCATGCAGTTGATTGCCTACGGCGGCCACGGCATCTCGATGCCCTGGTTCGGGGCCATCCATCCGGCGAGCGGGGCCGGCGTCATGGCCATCATCGAAACGCCGGACGATGCGCGGATCGACATCACCCGCCAGCCCGATTCGGGCCAGCCCGGAACCGGCCTGTTCATCCGGCCGTTGTGGGACGCCGCGCGCGGCGAGTTCCGCTACCCGCGCAAAATCCGCTACGTGTTCCTGGACAAGGGCGGCTATGTGGCGCAGGCCAAGCGCTACCGCGCTTACGCCCGAGAAACCGGCCTGTTCAAGACCCTGGCGGAGAAGCGGCGCGAGAACCCGAATGTCGATCTGCTGATTGGCGCGGCCAACATCTGGGCCATGGGCCGCGACATCGGCAAGGCGGCGCTGTGCCGGGAAATGAAGGCCGCGGGCATGGACCGCATCCTGTGGTCGGCCGGGGGCACGCCGCAGGAACTCGAAGAGATCAACAAGCTCGGCTTCCTCAGCAGTAAGTACGACATCTACCAGGACGTCTGGCCGCCCGACGCCCCGGCCGGCATGAAGAAAGAGGGATGGCCCGACGACCTGGTCCTGTTGCCGAACGGCGACTGGATGAAGGGCTGGGCCGCCCATCGCACCAATCCCGATGGCACAAGGACCATCTTCCAGGGCGGAGTGATCTCGTCGCTGCGCCAACTGGCGCGCGCCAAGGAGCGCATCCCCGCGGAGCTGAACACGCACCCCTACAAGTGCCGCTTTATCGATACCACGACCGCTGCGCCCTGGCGCGAGGATTACAGCCCGGCCCATCCCCTCACCCGCTCCGAGGATCGCCGCTACAAGATGGCGCTGCTCGAATTCGTCTCCAAGGATATGAAGCTGGTGGCCGGCACCGAGACCGGCATCGACCCGTCGGTTCCGTACGTGCACTACTACGAGGGCATGCTCAGCCTGGGGCCGTACCGGCTGCCCGATGCCGGCCGTGACATGGTCAGGTACAAGCCGCCCACTCCGGAGTTTCTCAAGTTCCAGGTCGGGCACGTTTACCGCGTGCCGCTGTGGGAGCTGGTGTACCACGAGTGCGTGGTCGCGCAGTGGTATTGGGGCGACTACAACAACAAGGCGCCCGAGGTGTGGGACCGCCGCGACCTGTTCAACACGCTATACGGCACCCCGCCCATGTACATGTTCGACAAAGCGGGTTGGGAGAAAATCAAGCCGCGCGTCGTCGAGAGCTACAAGAACATCTGCCCGGTGGTGCGCCCGCTGGGCTATGAGGAGATGCTCTCGCATGAGTTCGTGAGTGAAGATCACGCGGTGCAGCGCACGCGCTGGGCATCGGGCGCGGACATCGTTGTCAACTTCGGCGAGGCGGCATACCGGCTGCGCGACGGCCGCTCGGTCCCGCCCATGGGCCGCCTGATAAAGTGAGCCGCGGATTCCGCAGATCGCGCGGGTTGTACGGCTGGCGTCTCGCCCAATATCACTTACTTTTGTGAGTCGCGAAGCGACGGGCTGAAGCCAACCTCAGCCGTCGCTTCGCGGCTCACTGTCCCGCTTCAGTTACCCGGTGCTGAAGCGCCGGGCTAAGTTCAATCGCCGCTTCGCGGCTTCAGTTCTGGATGGGCGAGTTCAGCGGTGGTTGCACCGCCCCCGATGGTTGTCGGGACAGCCGCTCCTGGCGGCAGTCCTCCAGGAGGCTAACGGTCGTCATCAGCCGCGCGCGCTTGCGGGCGGGGGCTGCACGCGACTGTTAGGCCGGGGAACGGGCATCGGCCGCCACTTGCGCCCACGGCTTGATCTTCGCCAGCGTCTTGGCAAGGGCTTCTTCCGCCACCTCCGTGTCATAGGCCGCCTGCGCCCGCAGCCAATAACCGTTGGAAAGACCGAAGAAGCGGCACAGGCGCAGGTCGGTACCCGCGGTGATGGCGCGCTTGCCCGCCACGATGTCACCGATCCGCTGGGCGGGCACACCGATCTCCTTGGCGAGGCGGTACTGGGTGAGGCCCATGGGCACCAGGAACTCTTCGCGCAGCAACTCGCCAGGCGTCACGGGCTTGAGCTTACTCATGGTCTTCCTCCGTTAATGGTAGTCGGCGATTTCAACGTCCTCCGCGCCCGCAACCGTCCAGCGGAAGCACACGCGGAACTGATCGTTCACACGGATACTGTGCTGCCCGGTGCGCTCGCCCTTGAGCGTTTCCAGCCTGTTGCCCGGTGGCACCCGCAGGTCTTCGAGCCGGCCTGCGATCTGGAGTTGCCGCAGCTTGCGTCGCGCGACAGACTCGATGTTCACGAACCGCCTGACCCGCCGGCCTTTCGAGAGGGCTTCCGTGTCGGCGCACTTGAACGTCTTGATCACCAGCCCATAGTAACGCCGTGCGTGATTAACGTCAAGCGTGATGTTCCGATAGCCCTCCGGCGCGGGCCGGCGGCGTCGATGGCAACGGCGCCCAGAGCGAGCAGCGCGGAATTGTCCGGGCGGGCAGCGTGAAGAGCGGTTTGCGCAGCAGCCCAACCGCCGGCAGAAGGCTTCGGCGTTGCTTGCGGGCGCGGCAAGGACGCGCTGGCCGGCGAGGGGCTCTGGGACCAAGCGCGCGGCTCCTGAGCGCAATCCTGCAAGTTTCAGAGACTTGCTTTGGCGGCGATGCCCGGCTCCTTGATGGGCGAGTTCAGCGGTGGTTGCACCGCCGCCAATGGTCGCCGGGACAGCCGCTCCTGGCGGCAGTCATCTGGGAGGCTCAAGGGCCGGGCGCCCAGCGGTGACCGAAGGTCGTCCGGCTGCAGCGCGTCGTTAGACGGTGCTCTTTGATCCGCGCCCCCTATGCCTCGCCTTGCGCGAGCCCAGCCATTTTCTTAGGGATTCAGGACTCTCTCCTGATTGCCGCCCCGCCAACAGACCCGCAATTGTTAGATCTTCGTCAAGATCCGGCCAATGGATGTAGGCGCCGTCCCCGAAGATTTCAAAGTGGTTACGCTCCCGTGGCCTGCCATGCCAAAGGCGAGGAAACCAAACCAGAGGCACGACAATGGTCCGGCCGTCCACCAGATCAACGGTCAAAGCTTCGTCGCTGACCTTTGCCGACTGGGCCCGCGCTTCCTGTACATCAACGGCCGAAGAACTCATACCAAGTTGAGATTATCACGAATCGGCCTGTGTACACGGTTGGCCCCTCTAACGGTCGGGCGCTCACCCGCGGCACCGCTCACTGCCGTGCCGAGGGATCAGAACCGTCCTGCGGCGCCGACGGGTGCAGCGCGCGGATGGGTCGCCCCTTCGCGCTCTTAGAGAAGCCCGGCATGCTGAAGAAACTCTTCGATCACCACCCGCGCTCCGTCGCGGACGCGCTCAATGTCTTCCCGTCGCGCATGGTAGTAGCGGCCATGGGCGGATCGGTGGCCGAGGTCACGTAGTTGCGGCAGCGCCGCTCTCGCGTTTCGGGATAGCGTCCATGACCCCTCCGCGAGCGCCGCTGACACAAGGTCCGAGAGCTGCAAGTAGTTGCCACTGGCGTCCTTTATGTTCGCGGCCACGACGTACCGCTGGCGCCGGTACTTCGCCAGGTGGTTCGAAGCGAGAACAGAAGGTCCTTGGCGGTCTGTGCACGGCGGGCCCGATCCGTGTTCGGCGAGAAGACAGCTTCGATCATCTCTGCCATCGCCGACGTGTCACCTGCCGTCTGAGCCGACAGTTCGCGAAACGCGTTGGTCGCATCCGCCCGCAACTCAAGCAACTTGTTCCCGTAGTGGTTGTCGCCGGAGAGGCTGCGGCGCTGCCGGCGGGCCATCTTGGCGAGGTCTATGGCTCGCCGGACGAGGGACTCAAGGACCTCAGCTCCGGTGGGTGCAGCAGGGGGTTGGCGTCGGCGACCCATGCCTCACCACTCCGAGTAGCTGTACGTGTCTTTATTCCCAACTCTGGTCTTCTGGCGGCGCAGTTTCCGGTCCTGGCAGAGCCGCTGCAGCGGTCCGCTCAGACTCGTCAACGGGATGTGATGGCCTCGGTTCTCAAGCTCGGCCTTGACTTGAGCGATGGTCTTGGGCTTCTTGAAGAACCCGTCATCGATCATTTCCTTGACATAGCCCTTGGGACCACCGGCGCGACGGGACGGCCTCCCGCCGGTCGGGGGCCGCGCCACCCGCGCCTTCGGGGCCGCACGGCTTGCTCTATCGGCGGCTCCAGAGCTGGCGCGGCCCAGCAGGTCGTCCAGGACTTTTTCAAACGCCACCCGACGGAGCTCAGGGTCCTTGACAGCCTGAACGGCCGCCTCAGCCTTCGCCACGAGCTCTTGATACTTACTGGGATCCGTCATCCTTCCCCCTTTCTGCCTCAAGCGACCCAACGCCAGCGTTTCAGCCGCGGCCGGCGCGCGACCGCGGGGCGAGAGATGATGCCGACCTCGAGGCACGCCGGGCCGTCGGCTGGAGCGCGTCGTTGGCGGGCGTCGCGAGCCTCACCCCATGTTATTCGTACGTAATGCGAACCCACTCCCGGAGCCACCAACGCGATGGGTCGTTCGAGGACTGCTCAATTGAACTGATGCGCTCGAGCTTGCGGAGAGCGTCGTCGAACTCTTGCTGGGTGAGCCGAGAGCGGCCGTACCTTTCGCGTTCCACGTTGACGGCTTCGAGAAGTCCGGCCTGCGGAGCGGTATAGGCCCCGTCTCTTAGGAGCCAAAGGGTCCAGAGAACAGCCGCCTCTCGCTCCGACAGCTCGATCCTTGCCCCCGCATACAGCGTGTCCCAGAGCACAAGCGCTCCGAACACAGCCGTCCAGGGGACCTCGGCGACGCCCACAACCGTTAGGACGCCACTGGCTACAGCTGTGATGAGACGCCGCATATCGAGCAGGATGTTCCCCGGCTTCACGCTGCTGCCACCATCTCGACCGCCAAGGTCCATGGTTACCAGGCGGACGACCGTGCTGTACTGCGGAGCAGTGATGGTAGCCAAATGGTCGATTAGTCCTGCGGCGCATCCTTCGTCTATCGGGTTACCCATGGCAGCGCAGGCCGCGCTGATCGTCTGGGTCAGCTCGGCCCTTTTCTCAGCTGAGGCGTCCGTACTCTTGCCCATGAGGTTTCTCCAAGGAAGAGGAAGTTCTTGTCCCGCTCACTCCCGTTTATGCTGACCTGGATCGAACCGGTCCCGGTCAGTCTAACACGAAACGACCGGCGGCGAGTTGGGCCGGCAACCGCATTGTTTCTAACGACTTCTTCCAGGTCCAATAACTTGCTCCCAGTTTCAGGCCGTCCGGTCAGTCCGGATAATCCCGCCACGGCAGATGGAAACGGCCTCGGCAAACCGGAAAGTGACCCAGTACCAGCCGGCGCGGAATTCGGCCCAGACTTCGCGCCGCGTTGCCCCACGTTCGAACAGTTTGGTCTGTCTGGCGAACCCACTGCCACCCCCATTGCTGCGGTCACGGCACGAGAACACTACCCAGCCCGCCGCCCCCAAGCTTCTCGAGGACACGGTAGTGCGAGATGGTCTTGCCGACGATGGCGCGCGCGCCTGCCCCGCGTGGCTTGCATGCCAGGCCCCGGCGGGCTGCTAAGTCAATCGGAGGATTTGATACCGGTACGCGACATAAATGTGGTCCGCCGTGTAGCCGCCCGATTCAAGAGCGAGGGTTGAAGCCGAATGCGGCTGAAGCCGGTGCCAGAAGCCCGCTGAAGCGGGCTGGATGTCCAAACGCTCCGTCGACCAGCCGTAAACGGCTGGCCTATGAACCCTCCGGGAAAGCCCGCTGAAGCGGGCTGACCGCTGCGCGAGATTGAAGGCCTCGCGCTTCGTGAATGATTCGGGCCAATAGACCCGGCGTTTAGGCCGGGGTAGCCTGCGGACCCAATTCAGGGCGTTAAATCAGGCTTTGAGAACGGCGCGGATGTCTTTGAGCAAACGGAACAAGTGGTAGGGATCGCTCGGGGAAGCAATGAAACCGAACCGTTCGTAGAAGGCCCTGGCCTCCTCGTCCTTGGCATGGACTGCGAAAGCCCGTATCCCGGCAATCTCGGCCGCTTGCAGTGTCCGGAGCATTGCGTCTTTCAGGAGACCGGAACCAAGGCCCTTTCCCTGCCAGTGCGTAGCAATCGCGAGACGAGCCAGCAGCACAATGGGGACGGGATGCCGGGCCAGCCCTTTCTTGAGGCGCTCCGGCGCGCCATCATATTCTACTTGACCGACAACCAGCGTGTAGTAACCGGCGACCTCCGCATCCGCCACCACCACGTATGTCTGAGAGGCGCCGGCCTGCTGGTTTTGGAGCGCGTAGCGGATCAGAAAGCGGTTGAGTGCTTCACGTCCGCAGTCGAAACCTTCCAGTGCGTGTCCGCGCTGAAGCTTCTCAATGCGGAGGTTCATCTCTTGCGGCCTCGCTCGAAGACGCTCGGCTCGCGCAGAAGCTTGGCCAGTCGCAAAGCGGGCCGCGGAGGAGCATCGAGAGCGGCTTGGAAGGCGGCCCACTGCTCGGCGCTCAAGCCAAAGCGCCGGCGATCCGGCAAGGTCTCTTCGGCGCGCGCAAGGGCGCTCTCCAAAACGAACTCGCTGACTGACCGGCGGGCGGCCAGGGCGGCAATCTGCAGGGTGCGCTTTGCCGACGGAGTCAGGCGCAGGTCGAGTTTCTCGTTACGGGTTTCGGCGCTCGGCATGTCGCGGTCCTCCTCTCACGAGGTCACGATAGCACATCCGCCAGACAATGTCATGACAGCGGACGTGTTCAGGCAATAGACGTGTCTCGGCCTGACCCGCCCTGTTCATGGTAATCTGCGCAATCTGCGATCTATGGATTCGACCATGCGGATAGATCGGCGAACGTTTCTGATGAGCAGCGGCGCGGCAGCCGGATCCATGTTGTTCAGGGCTGCGGTCCCAGCCGCTGAAACAAAGACGGCAAACCTGCTGGCGGGCACATGGACGCCCGAAAAGCTCGCGCCCGTGTTGCTGCCGCGCGAGAAGTGGAAGCCGTTTCCGCTGGCGTCGGACCGCGCCGCCTGGGAGCGGCTGCCGGCCGACGATCGCCGCGCGCTGATCCAGGCGGGCGAGGCGCGGCTGGGCGCGGACTGGCCGCCATTGCCGGCCACGCTCTTTCTCGAATACCAGCGCATTGGCAACCGCTCCAACTATGAGCGCGTGCGTAGCGCGCGCCGCGACCAGTTGCGCGACCTGGTCCTGGCGGAATGCGTGGAGGGCAAGGGCCGCTTCCTGGATGAGATCGCCAACGGCGTCTGGGCGACCTGCGAGGAGTCGTTCTGGGGCGTGCCGGCGCACCTCGGCGCGCAAAAGGCGGGCACCGGCCTGCCAGACGTTGCCGAGCCCATCGTCGATCTGTTCGCCGCCGAAACCTCCAGCCTGCTGGCCTGGATCGACTACCTCATAGGGCCCCGGCTTGCCCTGGCGTCGCCGCTGCTGCGGAAGCGGATTCGGCTGGAAATTGACCGGCGAGTCCTGACTCCCTGCCTGGAGCGAAGCGATTTCGGCTGGATGGGGCTGGATGGCCGCGACCGCCCGGTCAACAACTGGAACCCCTGGATCAACTCCAACTGGCTGGCTTCGGCGCTGCTGTTAAAGGACGACGGCAAGCGCCGCCTGGCGGCGGTCCACAAGATCCTGCGGAGTCTGGACCGCTTCCTGGCCTCCTACCACGACGACGGCGGCTGCGACGAGGGCCCCGGATACTGGTTCCGGGCCGGCGGCTCGCTGTTCGACTGCCTGGAGCTGCTGCACTCGGCCAGCGGCGGCGCCATTGACTTCTACCGCGTTCCGCTGGTGCAGGAGATCGGCTGCTACATCTATCGCGCCCATATCTTCGGCGAGTGCTTCATCAACTTCGCCGACGCTGCCGCCCGGTTGCGCATCGCGGGCGACCTGCTGTTCCGCTACGGCCGGCGCATCGGCGACAGCCGGCTCGAGTCGCTGGGCGCCTGGGCCGCTGCGCAGCCGGGCAGCGCGCCGGGGCGCAGCGAGAGCATGGGCCGGCAACTGCCCGCGCTGTTCAACCTCGAAACCATTCGCGCGGCGCAAGGCGCGCAGCCGCTGGTGCGCGATACCTGGCTGCCCGGCATCCAGGTGATGGCGGCCCGGAGAAAGGAAGGCTCGGCCGAGGGGCTTTACCTGGCGGCGCAGGGCGGGCACAACGCGGAGAGCCACAACCACAACGACGTCGGCAACTTCATCGTCTATGCCGACGGCCAGCCGGCCATCATCGACGTCGGTGTCGAAACTTACACGGCCAAAACGTTCAGCTCCCGCCGCTACGAGATCTGCACCATGCAGTCGGCCTGGCACAACCTGCCGACCATCGACGGCGTGATGCAGGCGGCGGGACGGGAATTCCAGGCCACCGATGTTGCCTATCGCGCCAACGACCGCGCCGCCGAGTACAGCCTCGATATTGCGCGCGCCTATCCGCCGGACGCCGGGCTGGACTCGTGGAAGCGAACGTTCCGTTTTGACCGGGACAAAAACGAGATCGAGCTGGCCGACAGTTGCATCCTGAAGAAGCCTGCCCGGCGGATTACTCAAACGCTGATGACGCCGTGCAAACCGGCGCAGTCGGCGCCGGGGCGGCTTACGCTCTACTCGCCCGGCCTTCGTTCCGGGCCGGTCACGATTCTTTACGACGCCCGGGTTTTCACCCCTTCGGTCGAGGAAGTGAAGATCGAAGACGAGCGCCTGAAAAGTTCGTGGGGCGAGCGCCTGTACCGCATCCTGCTCACGGCCGCCAATCCGCCCCAGCACGCCTCCTGGTCCATCACGTTTTCTCAACGCTGAGACGTTGTAGCGCTGGCGTCCCGCCGGCCGGCCCCACCAGGTTCACCCAGGCGTACCGGGGCGATATGCAGGGCCTGCCGGCGGGACGCCAGCGGTACAAGGGTTGAGAATTTCGTGATTAAATTGGCGGCGGAGGTGGGTGTGACGGTGCGCATTCTAATCGCCTTTTTATTTTTGGCTGCGCCGGGCTGGGCCGCCCAGAGATACGACTTGGTGGTGTACGGCGGCACGGCCGGCGGTGTCATCACCGCGGTCAGCGGCGCCCGCGAAGGCCTGAAAGTCGCGCTGCTGGAGCCGCGCGACCACCTGGGCGGCATGGTTTCCGGCGGCCTGTCGCGGACCGACTATGGCCGCAAGGAAGTCATCGGCGGCTATTCGCTCGAATTCTTCTGGCGCGCCGGCCAGCATTACCGCATGGCGCAGTACGGGCAGGAACTGGCCTGGCTGGTGGAGCCCAAGGTCGCCGAGCAGGTCTTCCGCCAGATGGCCAAGGAGGCCGGCGTGACCGTGCTCTACCGCCACCGCCTGCGCGAGAAAGAGGGCGCGCGCAAGGAAGGACGGCGCATCCGCGAGATTCTCATGGAGAACGGGTCGTCATTCGAGGCCGCCGTGTTCGCCGACTGCAGCTACGAGGGCGACCTGATGGCCCAGGCCGGCGTTTCCTACACCTGGGGCCGCGAAGGCGTCCAGCAGTATGGCGAATCGCTCGCCGGGGTGCGCGAGAAAACGCCGTATCATCAGTTCAAGGTTGATGTTTCGGCGTACGACGAAAGAGGGAAGCTGCTTCCGGAGATTTCGCCCCAGCCAGCCGGCGAGCCCGGCTCCGCCGACAAAAAAGTGCAAGCCTACAACTTCCGCTTGATCATCTCCAGCGACCCGGCCAACCAGGTCCCATTCCCAAAGCCGCGGAACTACGACCCGGCCCGCTACGAGTTGCTGGCGCGCCTGCTGAAGGTGACCACAGAAAAGACCGGCCGCCCGCCGAAGTTCGGTGAAGTTTCTTCGCCCATCGCCGTGCCCAACAACAAGTTCGATGTGAACAACAACGGCGCGTTCTCCTCCGACTACATCGGCAAGAACTACGAGTACCCGGAGGCAGGCTACAAGCGTCGCGAGGAAATCTGGCGCGACCACGCCGACTATGTGGCCGGCTTCTTCTATTTCCTGGCGCACGACCCGAGAGTTCCAGAGGAACTGCGAAGCGAGATCAACAGTTACGGGCTGGCAAAGGACGAATTCACCGACACCGACCACTGGCCGCACCAGTTGTACGTCCGCGAGGCGCGCCGCATGGTCGGTGAGTACGTCATGACCCAGAAGGACATCCAGACCGAGCTGACCAAGCCCGACGCCATCGGCATGGGCTCCTACAACAGCGACTCACACAACATCCAGCGGGTGGTGACGAAGGAAGGATTCGTCATCAATGAAGGCGATATGCAGGTGTCGGTGAAGCCCTACCAGATCCCCTACCGCATCCTGACGCCGAAGAAGAACGAGGTGGAAAACCTGCTTGTGCCGGTTTGCTTCTCGGCCAGCCACGTAACCTACAGCACGCTGCGGATGGAGCCTCAGTACATGATCCTGGGCCACGCGGCGGGCGTGGCGGCCAAAATGGCCATTGCCGCCAAGAAGCCCGTGCAGGACATCGATACCGCCGCGCTGACACGAACGCTGGTGAAGCAGGGCGCCGTCATGGAATACGTGCCCGATGCCCGCAACGCCGCGTTCGGCTTTTTCCGCCGTCCCGCCAGTAAGCAGTAAGCAGTAGGCAGGGGGCGGGAGGCGGGAGGCGGGAGGCCGGAAGCGGGAGGCCGGGGGCAGGAGGCAGGCGAATCCGACACTTGCCGGCCGATAGCCGACAGCCGTCAGCCGAGTCAGTCTTCCGGCTGGAAATCGCACGCTTCGCGGCAGGGCTCGCAGTAATAGCAGCCGTCGGCGCACAGCCGCAGCCCCTCGGGCGACTTGCACAGCATGCAGTACTTCTCGCACAGGCAGTCGCTTTCCGGCTTGTCGCACATCACGCAGATAAAAGCCATCGCGCCTCATTGTACACGCGAAGCGACCACGGTGAGCACGCCTCGGTTTTCTGGTACCATGCGCGCTTATGGTTAAACGATTCGTTGCCCTGTTTGTGTTTTGCGTTGTTGCCTGGAGCCTGGCGGCGCAGGACAAGACCGAGTTCTGGCCGGGCGCCGGCTACGACCCCCGCATCCCCACGTTCCGCGAAGCGCTGGGGTACGAACCCGGCGAGCGCATCACCACCGCCGAGGGCATCGTGAAGTATTTCGAAACGATCGAGCGGGCATCCGGCGGCCGGTTGAAGGTCTTCGACTACGGCAAGAGCTGGGAGGGGCGCCGGTTGGTTTACGCCGCGCTCGGCTCCCCGGCCAACATGAAGCAAGTGGCGGAAATCCGTGCCGGCATGCAGAAGCTGGCCGACCCGCGCAAGCTGCAGGAGGCGGAAGCGAAGCGGTTGATGGCCTCGCTGCCGGCGGTCATCTGGCTGGCCTACGGCGTCCACGGCAACGAGATTTCCTCGCCCGAGGCGGCGATGCTCGCCGTGTACCACCTGCTGGCGGCACGCAACGACAAACTGGCGGAGCGGGTGCTGGCCAACGTCCTGGTTCTGATCGACCCCCTGCAGAACCCAGACGGCCACGACCGCTTCGTGCACCACTTCGAGGAGGCCCTGGGTCTGGAGCCGGACGCCAGCCCCGTGGCCGCCGAGCACGCCGAGCCCTGGCCGGGCGGGCGCAGCAACCATTACTACTTCGACATGAACCGCGACTGGTTCGCCGTCACCCAGCCGGAGACGCGCGGGCGGGTGCGCGTGCTGCAGCAGTGGTATCCGCTGGCGTTTGTGGACCTGCACGAAATGGGCTCGGATTCCACCTACTACTTCGCCCCCACTTCAGCCCCCTACAACCCGTACCTGACCAAGGATCAGCTTGACGGCTTTCAATTGTTCGGCAAGGGCAACGCCCGCTGGTTCGACCGCTTCGGCTACGACTATTTCACGCGCGAGGTCTTCGACGCCTTCTACCCGGGCTACGGCGACAGTTGGCCGGCCTATTACGGCGCCATCGGCATGACGTATGAGAATGCCACCGTGCGCGGCCTGGTCGTGCGTCGCTCGGACGACAGCATTCTGACGTTCCGGCAGAGCGTGAAGAAGCACTTCGTGGCCTCCATCGCGACGCTGGAGACCGCCGCCGAAAACCGCCAGAAGCTGATCGAGCAGTGGTATCGCTACCGGCAGACGGCCGTCGAGGAAGGCTCGAAAGAAGCGGTGCGCGAGTACATCCTGCCGAGGCGCGGCGACACCTCGGCGGTGGACAAGCTGGCCGCCGTGCTGGGGGAGCAGGGCGTCGAGCTGAGACGCGCCACCGCGCCCTTCCGCAACGCCGGCAAGGAATACCCGGCCGGCAGCTACGTGATTTCGCTGGCGCAGCCGGCCAAGCGGCTGATTCGCGTCCTGCTCGATACCAGTGTCAACATGGATGAGGCCTTCGTGAAAGAGCAGGAGCGCCGCCGCAAGAAGAAATTGTCGGACGAAGTCTACGATGTCACCGCCTGGTCGCTGCCGCTGGTTTATAACGTCGAGGCCGTCGGCTGCGGCGAGAGTTCGCGGGGAACCTTCGAACCCGTCAAGCCGGTAATGGTCCCGCCGGGCGCGGTCACGGGCGGCCGGGCCGAGGTCGCTTACCTGGCGCCCTGGGGCACGCAGGCGGCGGCGCGCCTTCTGGCCGCCGCCTGGCGCGACGGCCTGCGGGTCCTCAGCTCCGACAAAACTTTCACCCAAAACGGGCGCAAGTATCCATCCGGCACCCTGATCTTCAAAGTGCTGGACAACCCGCGGGAGTTGGCCGACAAGCTGGGGAAGCTGGCGGCCTCCACAGGCGCTGAAATCGTAGCCAGCAACACCAGTTGGGTGGACGACGGGGTAAACTTCGGCAGCCGCAACGTGGTGTTGCTGAAGCGGCCCACCATCGCCCTGGCCTGGGATACGCCCACGTCGTCGGCCTCGGCCGGCGCAACCCGCTTCGTGATCGAGCGGCAATACGGCCATCCGGTCACGCCGGTGCGCACGCAGAATCTCGGCACCGCGGACTTGAGTAAGTTCCAGACGCTGATCCTGCCGGAGGCCGGATTCGGCGCCGGATACTCGCAAGCGCTGGGCGCCAGCGGCGTTCAGCGGCTCAAGGAATGGGTGTCGTCGGGCGGCACGCTGGTGGGCGTCGGCAGTGCGGTCGCGTTCCTGGCCGACCCGAGGGTTGGACTGCTGGCCGTGCAGCAGGAGCTGCTGCCCCGGCCGGCGGGTGAAGCCGCCAGGCGGCCGGAGGGCGCCGCCGGCACCGGCCCCGGCGAGCGCGCAACGGCGCCCGCATCATCGGCCGCCCCTTCCGCCGCGCCGGCCGCGGCGCCCTCGGCCGCGACCGCCGCCGAGGGCCGCACGCCGGGCAAATTGCTGGCGACCGAGGAGGATTATCTGAAGGCCATTCAGGCCGATTCCGATATGCCGGACCGCGCGCTGGGTGTGCTGGTGAAGGCCCGCCTCGATCCTGACCACTGGGTGACCGCCGGGCTCGGCGAAACGGTCAACGTGCTCGTCTCCGGCCGCAGCATCTTCACCCCGATCAAGCTGGACAAGGGCGTGAACGCCGCCGTTTTCCTGGGCCCGAAGGAGCTGGTGGCCAGCGGTTACTTGTGGGAGGAGAACCGCAAGCAGCTTGCTTACAAGCCCTTCGTCATCGTGCAGCGCGATGGACGGGGCACGGTGATCGGCTTCACGGCCGACCCGAATTTTCGCGCTTACATGGACGGGCTGAATGTGCTCTTCCTCAACGCGGTATTCCGCGGCCCGGCGCACGCCCGTGCCGCGGGCTCGCGCGAAGTGGAGGATTGGGGCGCAGGTCAGCGCCAATAAACGCGCACCAGCGCCATAAAGAACCGTCAGACCGCTTTATTCATGAACCGAGAGGGAATTAACCACGGATGAACTATCCAGGTTGGGCACACCACATTAAAGGCGGAGGATGGGCCAGCCGCAGTCTTCCGCCAGCGCGGCCAGGCGTTCGTCGGGCTCGACGGCAACACCTACTTTCGCCATGTCCAGCATGAACCGGTCGGAGAAGGTGTTTCCGAAGGCCAGGTCGGGAGCGCAACCGAACCTGCGGTCGATCGCTTCGGCTTTGCCTACCCCATAGGTGACAGGCAGAAGCACCTCGGCAGTTATCACGCCGTCGCGCACCTGGGCCGCTACGGTGAGCATGCGGTCGGCGCGGAGGCCCACTGTTTCGCTGCCGGCGGCAATAATCCAGCGGTGGCTTCCCGAGACAACCCAGACTTCAACTCCGGCGGCCTGAAGCCGGTTGGCCCAGGAGCGCGTCTCGGGGATGACACTGGTGCGGAAGCAGCGATCGAAAAACTCGCGCGCGTCGGCTTGAACGACTTCTTCTTTGAGGCCGTGCAGGATGGAGGCGCAGAAGACCGCCATTTCCAGCTCGCCGAACTGCCCGTTCCGGTACGTCTCCCAGATGCGGCGGGCCTCCCGTTCGGCTGCGGGAAGCAGGCGATGGTTCTCGATCTGCCAGAGAAGGAAGCCGTCGCCGGCGTCGCCGCGCCAGAGCACGCCGTCGGCGTCGAAGGTGACCAGGCCTTCGCCGCGGGCGCACAGTTCGGCCACCGCCGCCTCGACCTGCTGGGAGCCGGAGGCCGCGCCAGAATGCTCTTCCGGTTTCATTTGGTTTTTGGAACCGGCGGTTCTTCGAGGTTCACGGAATCGATAACGGCGATCACCGCCATGTCGATCGGGGATCGAGGACGGCCGACGCTGGTCATGGCTGCGAAACCCTCGGTGGCCAGCAGAACCTGGTCGCCGACGCCAGCATCGACGGCGTCCATCGCGACAAGCGCGTCGCCGCGGTCGCTGCCATCCAGGTTCAGCGGCTGCACCAGAAGGATCTTGCAGCCTTC
>JAPKYU010000413.1 GCA_026394175.1 Acidobacteriota bacterium
CTGCCGCACCAGCTTCGCCGTGTGCCATTCCTTGTCCGGCAGCGCGGGCGGCCGGTCGGGGTCGTCGATGCGGGCGCGCTCGCCGCCGTCCACGCGGAAGATGCCGTTGTGCACTTTCTGCTGCGTACCGCGGTCTACCGACAGGTGGACATAGTTGAAGTGCAGCGTGTCCTGGTAACCGAAAACGATCATCAGCGACTTGCCCGCGCGCCGCAGCCGCGTCGAGAGCGTGAAGTCGCTGAAGCAGCGGTCGCGCAGCAACGCGTAGTTGAGCGGGCGGCGGGGCACGCCAGGGCCGTAGCCGGGGCGGATCAGCCGCAGAAAATGGTTCCCGCCCTCGGCGGCGATCTCCCAATCGGCCGGCCGCGGCGGCAGCCAGTTCTTCATCCCCGATTCGAAGTTGTCACGAAAAGTGATCTGGGCAGCGCCGGCAGCCAGACAGCACAGAAGCAGCAATACAAGAACGCGCATTCGGGCATTGTAGCAGGCTGTGGGCTGCAGGCTGTAGGCCGTGGGCTGTGGCTGTCTTGCCGCCTTCTGCCTTCCGCCTACTGCTTCTTAGGGCCGATGTAAGGAACGCGGTCCCAGAAATCAGTGGGGCCGTTGGCCCGCGGATCGGCGGTTTGTTTCATCCAGGCATCGAGGCGGCCACGCAGGTCACGCTTGGCGGCGGCGTACGAGGAGTCCGATGCCAGGTTTCTGACCTGGTCGGGGTCGCGGCGCACGTCGTAAAGCTCTTCGGCCGGCCGCTTGCCCATGCAAATGTCAAAGTAGGGCTTCGGCCGCGAGGCCATCAGCAGGCGCTTCGATTGCGAGTCGTCGATATCGCCGAACGGACCAACCGCCCAGTAGAACTCCGGATCGCCGGCCGGCCAGCGGTCAGGTTCGAAATTGCGTAAGTACAGAAAGTCCCTGGTTCGGATTCCGCGGACGGGGTAGCCGAGGTCGCCGCGCCGGACATTGGCGTGGCGCTCCCGCTCCAGGAAAACCGCGTCCCGCCGCGGGGGAGAGAACAGGCTCTGCGCGGTCATGTCCTTGGGGCGGGGAACCCCGGCGGCCTCCAGGATTGTGGGGGCCAGATCGGCGATGGTGACAAAGTCGTCGCGGCGCTGGCCCGCCGCGATTCGGCCCGGCAGCCGCAGAGCCAGCGGTATGCGCACACCCAGGTCGTAGCAGTTTGCCAGGCCCCTGGGAATTTGCCAGCCGTTGTCGCTGGTCATAATGACCAGCGTGTTGTCCAGCTCACCGCGCCGCTGCAGATCCTCAAGCATCGGCCCGCACTCGTCGTCGAACTGCTGCACTTCGCAGTAGTAGTTCGTGATGTCGTCGCGAACGTCGGGATGGTCGGGCAAGAAGGCAGGGATTCGGACTTTGGCCGCGTTCAGCGACGCTTTGCGCTGCTGCCCGCGATCCCAGGGAACGTGCGGATCGTGGCTTCCGAACCAGAAGCAGAAAGGTTTGTCCGCCGGTTTCGCCGACAGAAAGGCATGGAAGCTCTCGAATGGCCGGCCGGCGGGGTTGCGGGACCGTCCGCTTTTTTCGGGCGAGCCCGGACCCCAGCCCTTGCCCGAAAACCCCACCACATAGCCGGCGGATTCCAGCAGGTCGGTGTACACCGGGAACTCGGGCGCCAGGTTGCCGTAAAGGTTTGCGGCGTCGCGCAGCCGGTGCGTCTCCTGGCCCGTCAGCAGGCTGGACCTCGAAGGTGTGCAGGAGGGGTTGGGCGCGAAGGCATAGCCGAAAACCACCCCCTGCTTTGCCAGCCGGTCGAAGGTGGGAGTGGCCACCACCGTGTCGCCGTACGCGCCGGCGTGTGGAAAGGCCCAGTTGTCGGCCAGCAGGAGCAGCACATTGGGCCGCCGCCGCGCCTGCTCGAGCCCGGCAACCGCGGAACAGCCCGAATACAGGAACGTGCGTCGCGTGATAAGACTCGCAGCCATCTTGGCCTCCCGCTGCCAGAAAAGGATACACCGAATTTACCGGAGCGCCGGCCTCCAGGCCGGTCATCTCGGGGGAATCAAGACATTTGCGTGAATCGCTGACCTGAGATCGCCGCCGTCTCGCCGGCAAGTTCCCGCGCGCCTGAGGCCTGACACCTGAGGTACCTGCAGAATTCGCTGATGTAGCGCCGGGTTGGGCCGCACAGGTCTACGTCTCGGCAGCCGTGTCCTCAGGTTCCACCCGTCCTAGCGCCTCGTCTGTGGCCAGCTCGAGTTCAGCGAGTTCGTCGTCGGACAGATTTCGAATCTTCCTATGCAGGGCCGACTTCGGAATTGCCCGCATCTGGAACGCGAGCGCAACCGAGTCTTCCGCTAGTTCGTCCCCCGAGGAACCGATTAAAGCAGTACCCGCAAGGTTGGCGCGCTCCAGGTTGGTCGTGAGAGGGATGACAAGAACCGACTGAAGAACTCGCGTCAGCGTGTCGCTCTGCCAGATGACCACGGGTCGACGACCGGTCTGCTCACGTAGACGGTAGGGCCCGAGGTCCGCCCACCAGACCTCCCCGCGCTTCAACGATTGTCCTCCTGATCGAGCTTCGCTGCCCAATCCGGGAGACCCTGTTCCGCAAGGGCGAGTTCCTCAGCGGTGCCACTCTTCGCAAGACGATCAAGGTTCCATCGGCTCGGGTCAGCCCGGCGGACGACTATCAGACTGACCCGCTCGCCTGACCGGAGTGCCAAGGGTTCAGCCGGTTTCAGCAGACCCTTCTCGTAACGAGCCTCAACAAGTCGCATGAACTCTATGCTACCACGGATACCCCGTGTCTCCCCGGTGCGCGCCTTCGCTGGCCCAACTCCTGTTTAGGCGGACAGTAATCCGCAATTGCCATCGCTGTGAATGTAGCTACGAGACACTGCACCAGCAGTTTCAGGAAGGCACGAGGGCTCACGATGCGGACGCCTTCGCATTCCGTTACGGCGAGCAACTGCCGGTCGCCGCTGACCACGGATGCTGCGCACCCCTTGACGGCCGCCTTTCCAAGAGCGGCCGGTTGACGCTCGCCCGCTGCGGTTATAGAATAAATGTAGCAGTGGGTCATCGAGGCGAGACCCTTAGACAGTCACAGTCGGGTCATTTTGGCCATTTATGCCAAGCATCGGAATGCAACATTCTTTTCTGGCTTGAGGAGGCCACACATGAACCAGAAACTCTTGGTGGGGCTTTGGGCGCGGTTGTTCGTCCTTCTCGCGCTCATTTCGCTCCTGGCAGGGCCTGGGTTTTCCCAGACCATTACAGGGGCAATCACCGGAACGGTCACCGACCCCTCCAACGCCGCCATCGGCAAGGCGCGGGTAACGGCGACCAATGCAGCAACCAACATCAGCAACTCGACGGAAACGAACGACGCGGGAGTCTATAACTTCCCGTTCCTGCCGATCGGTTCCTACACCCTGGCCGCCGAGATGGCCGGCTTCAAGAAGAGCGTTCTCGGCCCGTTTCGTCTGGAAGTGAACCAGATCGCGCGCGTGGACGTGAAGCTGGAGATCGGGCGGGTGACCGAATCGGTGGAGATCACGGACATTGCGCCCGTGCTGCAAACCGAGTCGGCGCAAACCGGCGGCGTGCTCAGCGCCAGCCGCCTGACCGACCTGCCGCTGAACGGGCGGAACTTCGCCAACCTGACGCTGCTGGTACCCGGCACCATTTCCACCAACCCGCAGAACATGACCACCAGCGGGCGCTTCCAGAACCAGGGCAGCCGGCCATACGTCAATGGAAACCGAGAGCAGACCAACAACTTCCTGCTGGACGGCGTGGACGTGAACGATTCCATCGACAACCGGATCGGCTACCAGCCCAACGTCGACGCGCTGGAGGAGGTGAAGGTGCTGACCGGGAACGCGCCGGCCGAGTTCGGCAATGCGGCGGGGGCGATCGTCAACGCGCAAATGAAGAGCGGCACCAACAAGTTCAGTGGGAACGCCTTCGAGTTCCTGAGAAACGACAAGCTGGACGCCAAGGACTTCTTCGCCAACCGTGCGGGGGCGGCCAAGCGCGCCTACCGGCGCAACATTTACGGCGGGACCTTCGGCGGGCCGATCGTGCGCGACAAGTCCTTCTTCTTCCTGGACTACGAGGGGACGCGGCAGGTCGACAGCGGCCCGTCCACGGCGTCGGTGGCGCTGCCCGACTACCGCACCGGCAACCTCACGCGCTTCGCGGCGCGGATCCGGGACCCCTTGACGGGCCAGCAGTTCGCCAACAACGTGATCCCGCAGGCGCGCATCGTCAACTCCGTGGCCAAGGCGCTATTCGCCGATACCAAGCTCTACCCGCTGCCGAACGCGACGGGCAGCGGCGCCATCGGGGTGACCAACAACTACATCGGGCGCAGCGCCAACGCCACCAATAACGACCAGGCCGACGCCAAGGTGGACGTGCGGCTGAGGCCCAACGACAACCTCTCCGCCCGCTTCTCGATCAGCCGCTACAACGGCGGCGGCAGCGCCACCGCGCTTCCTATCCAGATGGCCGCGCTGACCAACGGCCCGACCACCACCAGCGTGGCCACCTGGACGCGCACCTTCTCGCCGACCATCGTGAACGAACTGCGCGCCGGTTACAGCCGCATCGTGATCGGCGACCTGGTCGTCGATCCCACCGGGCTGCTGGGGCCGGACGGGAACGCCAAGCTGGGCATCCCCGGCGGGCAGCCCATCGCGGGCGCCAGCTCGGTGGCGCTGGGCGACGGCATGACCAGCGTCGGCAGCGGCGCGGCCATCGGCGAAACCGTCGACAACAAGTACCAGTTGGGCAACAACCTGACCTGGGCCCACGGCCGGCATTTGCTGAAGATGGGGGCGCAGGCCATCCGCTTCCACCAGAACCGCTACTATGCCGGCAACAACGGCGCCCTCGGCCTGTTCACCTACGACGGCAAATACACCGGCTCGGCCTTCGCCGACTTCCTGCTCAATCAGCTTTCCACGAAAGGCCGCGGCAGCGTGGCCGGCAAGTGGGGCCATCGCCACACCCGCGCCGGCATCTTCTTCCAGGACGACTGGAAGGTGCGGCAGAACTTCACGGTGAACCTCGGCCTGCGCTGGGAGTACACGCAACCCGTTTACGAAGTGGCCGACCGGCAGTCGAATTTCGACCTGGCCACCGGCAGGCAACTGTTCGCGGGCAAGGACGGCAACAGCCGCGCGGTGTACGACGCCTACCACAAGCAGTTCATGCCGCGGCTGGGCTTGGCCTGGACGCCGGCCATGCTCCACAACCGCCTGGTGGTGCGCGGCGGCTACGGCATCATCAGCTTCATGGAGGGAACGGGCGCCAACCTGCGCCTGCCGCTGAACCCGCCGTTCTTCTTCGAATCCAACATCACCTACGACCTGACGGCGCCGGGCGACATCCGCACCGGTTTCACGGACGTCAAGCCGGGGCTGATTCCCTCCGGGCAAGTGCGGGCCTGGGACCCGCACCTGCGGCCCCAGTTCGATCAGCAGTGGAACCTGAGCCTGGAGTACAAGCTGAACAACACCACCTCGGTGACGGCGGCCTACGCCGGGCAAAAAGGGACGCACCTGGTGGTGCCGCGCGAGGCCAACCAGCCGCTGCCCGATCCCGGCCCGGTCAGCACCTGGCGGCCGCTGGCGCAGCGCTACCGGCTGATCGCCGCCGCCCCGCTCATCACCAACATCAGCACCACCGCCGGGGATGCCATCATGCGCTACAACTCGCTGCAGTTGAGCGGGCGCAAGCGCATGGCGCACGGCTTCGATTTCATCGGGTCGTACACCCTCAGCAAGACCATGACCGACAACCGCGGCTTTTACGGAGGCGGCGGTTTCATCGCCGGCGAGGGCGCCTATTGGCAGAACGCCTATAACCGGCGCGTCGATTATGGGCCGGCCTTCTTCGACGCCCCCCACAACGTGACCTTCGGCGCCACCTGGGAAGTGCCGGTGGGCAAGAACCGCGCCATCGGCAAGAGCGTTCCCAAATGGGCCGACATGGTGATCGGCGGCTGGAGCACCAACTACCTGCTGATGGCGCACTCCGGCTTCCCGGTTACCATCCAGGGCCGAGACCAGACGCAACAGTCGGTTCGCGCCGGCACCGTTCGCGGCAACCACTACCGCGCGCTGACTTATGCCAGCCAGTCGATCGACAACTGGTTCGGCACGGGCAACACCTTCTGCGCGGCCGGCGTGGACGACGGCAAGTGCGCCTACGGCGACCCGGCCATCGGCGCCTTCGGCAACGCTGGCGTGGGCACCGAGCGCGCTCCCTCCTTCTTCAACGCCGACTTCTCCATCGGGAAGAAGTTCAACGTGACCGAGAAGAAGTACCTCGATTTCCGCACCGAGATGTTCAACGTGTTCAACCACGCCAGCTTCGGGCCGCCGGGACGCAACCTCGCCTCCCTGGCGACCTTCGGCCAGATCACCTCGCAAACCACGCTTCCGCGCAACATCCAGTTCGCGCTGAAGTTCTACTTCTAGCCGGTTGCGGGTGGCATGGCGCAAGTCCCGTAGGGACGACGGAGTGCTGAATGCGGAATGTAGAACATTCCGCACTCCGCATTCCCAACTCCGCATTCCACACTCTTTAACAGGTGAGGACGCTCGAATCGTCTACGGCAACTGGATGGCGATGTAGCCGTTGCGGGCGGCGAGAATGGCCATCCCGGTTTCCGGATCGTAGATCAGGCTGCGGACGATCGGGTTCTGGCCGATCCCGATGAGGCCGGAAGACGCCGTTGCGCCGGCTGCCGGGTCGAACCAGACGAGCTGATTGGCGTTCTCCTGGCCGAAGGTTTCCCCCAGGGCAAACACCTTGTTGGTCTGGGGCTTGTAGATCAGGCCGCCGATCTCGGACAGGCGCGCGGTACTGTCGGGCAACTGCAGGCGGCACGCGGCGCCGGTTTTCAGGTCGAAGACCACCATGCCGCCATCGGCCACGGAGGGATCGCGCAGGCTGCCCGGCGCGACCGCCACGCTGCGCTTCTCCAGCACCATGTAGGAGCGGCCGGCGGGGCCAAGCAGCGCGGCCTTGCCCGCTTCGCCGCCGCCGATGACGGCGACACCGGAGGGCAGGGCAAACAGCGTGCCATTCGAGCCGCTGCCCGGGTCCCACATCAGCAGGCCGGCCGCCCCGCCCTTGTCATCCGAGTTGGCCAGTCCAATCAGCGTCCCGGCGTAATCTCCGCTCAGCTCGGCGATCTGGCTCAGGTCGCGCATGTTCGGCGGCAGCGCCTTCTCGGTCACGGTGCGGGTCTGGTAATTGACCAGAAAAACCGAATTGACCACGCGGGAGCCGGCGGTCTTGGCGGCCAGCGCGTACAGCAGATTCTTCTGTTCGACCAGGATCACCTCGGGGATTTGCTGGTTCTGCCCGGCAATCGAGACCGCTGGGATGAAAGCGGGCGGCATCGGGATGACGTCGGTGGCGCCGGTCTGAGTGTTGGCGACGCGCACGCTGTAACCGCCGCCGTCGTTCGATAGCGTCAGGCGGAGCGGCTGGCCCGGGACAGGCACGGTGCGTCCACCCGGCGCGGCGGCTCCGCCCCCGCCGGCCGCCTGCGCCATGACCTCGACCTCCGGACCCTCCGGCTTCAGGCGAACGGCCACCAGCTTGTCCCAGGGGCCGTTCGCCGACGCCCCGCCGCCGACCACGATGGTGGGGTAAGGGGTGGCGGCGGTGGCCGGCTGAATATTTACCGTACCGCCATAGAACGGGATGCCGTCAGGCTGAGGCGCGGCGGTGAAGGCGTTCTTCTGCAGGTCGTGGAGCAGCAGGCCGGCGCCGCCGCTGCCATCGCTGTTACGACCGAACGCCACCGCCTGGCTGCCGCCCACCACTGCCAGGGAGTTGGCATCGAACCGCCTGGCGCTGAGGCCGGCGGGCGGCGTGCGCGTCTCCGCCGTCCCGTCGGCGAGATTGAACAGCACCAGGGAGGCGCCCAGGCTGGGCGGCTGCCCTTCCAGGCCGGCCGCCATCATCCGCGCGCCGGCGGTTCCGGTGGTTATGGAAACCGGTTGAAGCCGCCGGGCCAGGCAGGGCACGCCGTCGGGCGCGGCCAGCCGGGTAAATGTTTGCCGATCGTGATACTGGTAAGCATAAAAGCTGGTGGCGCACGGCGAGGCGTCCCAGGCAAGGAACAGGTCGCCGGTCTGCAGTTGCGGATCGCCCAAAGCCTGCACGCCTTGCGGCAGCGGCAACAGTTTCACGTTTCCGCCGGGCGGGATTTCGCCGATGATCGTATCGTTGGCGGCGACCAGGGCCGCGGCTGCGGGTTGTACAACGGGCTGGCCGGGCCGGGGGCCGGCGACCGGCTGGGCGCCAAGCGGCACTCCTCCCTGCGCCACCACCAACGGGTCCCCCAACAGGAAGCCCTCGGGCAGGACCACATTAAGCTGGTAGAGGCCCACGGAGCCGGGCGTGAAGCCTGAATAGACCACGCGCGCCCGCTTGCCGCCAATCGTCACCTGCACGGGGATGGCGACCGGGGCTGCGGCGCTGGGCGCGTCGCCGGATGCCGGGCTTCCCTGCTGGCCCGCCGGCGGGTTCTGCTGTCCGGGGCCGAAGCCCGTGCCATAAATCACGATGGTGTCGCCCGCCTTGGCCGGCGCCGCCGCCGTGATCAGGTTGCTCCCCAGCAATGCCACCGCGGCGCCGTAACCGCCCTTCAGGCTGAAAATGCCCGGAACGTGCGTGGTGATGGTGACCGGGACAGGCGCACTGGTTCCCTCCGGCGTTGCCACCTGGACGTTGACGGTCGAGCCGCCGGCCAACTCCAGCGGCACCTGCAGGTTGATCTGGTTGGGCGAGACGTAGAACAGCGGGGCGGGGATGTTGCCGATCATCACCCGCGTCCCCTGGCCCTGCGCGGCAGGCAGCACGATAGGCAGAGGCACCGAGCCGGCCGTGGCGGTGCTCTTGGCCAGGTTCGTGCCAAACAGCGACACGATGCCCCCTTGCGGCAATCTCCCGGCTACTGGAACAAAGCTCGCGGCATGAACGATGCCCGCAGCGGTGAGCGTGGGCGGCTCAGCCGGCGACGGCGCCGCCCCCAGACAGAACAAAGTCAGGGCACACAACAAGTTTCGCCGCATGGGTAGGACACTCCCCCGCCTTCTAAACCCGCGTTCATCGGCTTGGTTTCGGGCTTTTGTCAGGTGCCAGGTGTCGGGTGACAGACGCCGTGCTATTCTACAAGCCGCCCAGGCACCGAGGTGAACATGGCCACACCGGGAGAAATAATCAAGAAGATCCGCGACGAACTGGGAATAGTGCAATCGTCCGCTCTGCTCATGGCGCACGCTCACGGCCAAGATACGCGCGTGCGATACCTGAAGACCGTCGGAGAAAAGATCAATTCGATCAATTCGTTGCTGGACCAACTGCAGGCAGCCGGCCGCCCCGAAAGCTAGCGCACTGTCGCCTGGATTGCTCGCCGGGGGCGAAAGCAGAAGGCGGAAGGCAGCAAGACCAGGTGTGTGCCGCCTTCTGCCCTCCGCCTTCCGCCTACTGCCTTCTGCCTACTGTCTTCTGCCTTCCGCCCTCTGCTTACAGCACCGCCGGGCGGCGATGCACACGCAGCAGCAGCACCAGTACCCCGGCCAAAAACAGCGCGCTCAGCAGGCAGAAGAGTCCGCCGTTGAAAGAGTGGGTGCGGCTGCTCAGGTACCCGACGATAAACGGTCCGGCGAAGCCGCCAAGGTTTCCCACGGAGTTGATCAGGCCGATGGAAGCGGCCGCCGCCGACTCGCTGAGGGTGATGGTCGGCAGGGCCCAGAAGCAGGGCAGGTAGGCGTGCAGGGCGGCCCCCACCAGCATGAACAGCGCCACCGTCATCCACAAATGCGAGCCGGTACCCAGGTTGGCCAGAAAGGCCGCCGCGCAGATGAATAGCGGCAGGGCCGCGTGCCAGCGGCGCTCCCCGGTCTTGTCCGAATGCCAGCCGTTCAGCACCATGGCCACGGCGCCGGCCAGGAACGGCAGCGAAGCCAGGATGGTGATGGTGAAGTTCGGCAATCCGGAGGCCCGCTTCAAGATGGTGGGCTGCCAGAGAATGAAACCATAGTGGCCGGCCACGGCCAGGAAGTAGAGGAGCGCCAGCAGGATCACATCCCGCTTCCGGAACGCCTGCCAGACCGTGTAATTCCTGACCGCCTTCTTGGCCTGCTTCTCGCGCTCCAGTTCCTCGATGATCCACCGCCGTTCGTCCTCGGGCAGCCAGCGCGCCTGGTGGGGCCAGTCGGTGAGGTAGGCGAGTGTAACCACGCCCAGCACCACGGCCGGGATTCCCTCCACGATGAACAGCCAGCGCCAGCCCTCAATCCCGAACCAGTTCACGCCCAGCAGCCAGCCGGCCAGCGGCGAGCCGAACACGTTGGACAGGGCGATGGCGGTCATGAAGCCGGCCACGGCCTTGGCGCGGTCTTCGTAGCGGAACCAGTGCGTCAGGTACACGATGATGCCCGGAAAGAAGCCGGCCTCGGCGGCGCCCAGCAGGACCCGCGCCCCGTAAAAATCCCATTGGTTGCGGATGAAGGCGGTGAGGACCGTGATCAGCCCCCAGGAAATCATGATGCGGGCGAACCAGCGGCGCGCGCTCCAGCGCTCGACCAGCAGCGCGCCGGGAATCTCCAGCAGGAAGTAGCCGATGAAGAAGATGCCGGCGCCGCGGCCGAAGACGTCGTCGCTGAAGCCCAGGGCGTTCTTCATCTCCAGCGCCGCGTAGCCGACGTTGACGCGGTCCAGGTAGGCGATGACGTAGCTGATGAACAGGAAGGGGACGATGCGGCGCGCAATCCGCCGCCGCGCCCGCTCCCCCACCTCGGAAACCACTGCGCTGTTGTGCATCCCGCGCGCGATTGTACCCGATGATGCGCGGGTTTTCGGGCGAAAATTCAACGCGGAGGCGCAGAGCACGCCGAGAAAACGCGGAGAAGGCCGAACCTCTGCGTGTCTCGGCGCATTCCCCGGCGTCGCCGGCCGTCAGGCCGCCTTGCGGGACCGGCAATCCGTGCACACTTCCGCGTAGGGCTGCATCAGTAACTGGCCGCGCGGCATGATCAGCAGGCAATTCCGGCAGATGCCATAGGTGCCCTCATCGAGGCGTTGGAAGGCCGACTCGATCTGCCCCGTTATGGCCCGGCGGCGGGACGCGGGCATGGGGCGGATGGATGTGGCCGGCTCGTTCAGTCGGCTCCGCAACCTGATTAACGCTTTTCGGAATTCTCCAGTCAAATCGACTTCCATAGGGCACCCAGTTGTCTCGGCGAAGCCGCCTCAACCCATTTTTGGTATTGACGAAGCGCTCCGCGGAATAGCTTCCCTTCCGTTGAAGAGGGCCGGCAGACCGCCCGCTCAACTTGACTTTAGACGCTGGCTCCGGAGGCGCCGTTGCGCGGAAAAACTCAACGGC
>JAPKYU010000342.1 GCA_026394175.1 Acidobacteriota bacterium
TGAGACCAACGACCCGGCGCTGCTGAGGCTGGGCGGAAACCGCTTCGCCAACGGCAGGATCGACGGCGCCTACCCGCACATGCTCAGTTTTCTCGGCAGCACCTGGGGCAAGGGTCCGCCGCGGTTCACCGACGACCAAGTGATCGAATGGACGCGTAACCTGGTGGGCAAGGGAGCGGCCGTCACCTGGGACGCGCCCATTCAGCCCGGCGGATTGATCGCCGAGCCGTTTCTGAAACAGTTGGGGGCCATCGGCAAGGCGCTCGCCCGACGGTAGTTCGCGAGTGCTCTTGACACGAAGACCTCCGTGGGATAGTATTCGGCCGCCTGCACGTTAACGCTAACGTCTGCTTGGAGGGAATATGTACCTGCCGCATCGTCTTCTGCTCTGCCTTGCCCTGTTGGTCGTTTGCGCGGGCATCTTGTGCGGCCAAACTGCTACTGGTACCTTGACGGGCCGAGTGGTCGATCCGTCGGGGGCTGCTGTTGTCGGGGCCGAAGTGAGACTCATCAACCAGCATACCAGGGACACACGCCGGCTGCTCTCCGACGCCGAAGGTGATTTCGTCTTCTCCGATGTTCACCCGGGAACATTCATGATCGCAGTGAAAGCCGACGGCTTCAAGCAGCTCGAGAGAACCAACGTCAACCTCTCTCCTTCCGACCGGCTGGCGACCGGCGATCTGCGGCTGGAGGTGGGCACTGTGGCCGAGACGGTCGAGGTGACGGCCGTTGGCTCTCCCATCCAGACGGCCAGCACCGAGCGCTCCTCTCTCATCGACTCCAAACAGATGACGGAACTGATGGCCAAAGGGCGCGACGTGATGGCCCTGTTGCAGCTCTTGCCCGGCGTGGTCGACGACGCGACCGGCTCGGAGACACTCGGCCAGTTCCAGACGCCCACCGTGGGCGGAGTCCGCCAGTACTACAACGCCCTCAATATTGACGGCATTTCGGGGAACACGGCGCGCGGCCGGACGGCCGAATCGCCCATCAACATGGACGCCATCTCGGAAGTGAAGGTGCTCACCAACTCCTACCCGGCCGAGTATGGAACCGCTGCGGGGATGGTGATCAATCTGGTCACCAAGGGCGGCACGCAGAAGTTCCGCGGCAGCGCGTATTATTACAACCGCAACGAGGCGTACAACGCCAACACCTTCTTCAACAACCGGCAGAGCGTTTTGCGGCAGCGCTACCGTTATAACACCTCCGGCTATAACCTGGGCGGCCCCATTTACTGGCCAAACCACTTCAACACTAACAAGCAAAAGCTGTTTTTCTTTTTCTCGCAAGAAATCCTGCCCAACCAGAGTCCCAATTCGCTGCGCACCTACACCGTCCCCACGGAACTGGAGCGCAAGGGCGATTTCTCGCAAAGCTACAGAGCCGCGAACTCGTTGTACCTGGTGAAGGATCCGCTGGTGGCGGGGAATTGCACCACAACCGACAAGACTGCGTGCTTCGCCAACAACATGATCCCCGCCGCCCGCCTGGACGCCAATTCGGCCAAGCTGCTCACCGTGTTTCCGCTGCCTAATGCGACAGACCTTGCCGTTACCAAGTACGCGTACAACTTCCAGATTGCCGGAAGCCAGGATATCCCGGTCATGCAGGAAATCCTGCGCGTGGATTACAACATCTCGGACAAAGCGCGCCTGTGGGTGCGCGGTTCCGGGTTCAGCAGCGAGAACAGGGGGCTGACCAGCGCGGCCATCCAAAACCAGTGGGGACCGGCGCCGGTGGGTTACGCGCAGACCATGCCGAATATCGGGGGCACGTTCACCTACATCTTTTCGCCGACCCTGGTCAACGAGGCCACCGTTGGATTGAACCTGTGGACTGAGAATCAGAAGCTGACAAAAGAGGGGCTTGCCGCGTATCAACGGACTACCTACGGAATCAACATTCCGCAGACGTATCCCAAGGACAACCCGCTGGGACTGCTGCCGGCGATGTCGTTTTCGGGCGTGAGCAGCCCGGCACAAATCACCTACGACGGCCGGTTCCCGATGGTGGATGATTCCACCGCGCTGAGCTTCAGCGACGGGCTGAGCAAGGTGGTGAGGAATCACCAGTTCAAGGTGGGGATGCTGGTCCAGCACGTCCAATACAACCAGTACCACCAAGCCGGGGGCGCCAATTTCCCGGGGAACTTCAACTTCGGCACCAGCTCGAGTAATCCGCTGGACACCGCGTACCCCTATGCCAACGCATTCCTGGGCATCTATCAGACCTATACCGAGGCGACGAATCGCGTGGACTACGCGCCGGTCACGCGTATTGCCGAGTGGTACGCGCAGGATTCGTGGAGGGTGAGGCGCCGGGTGACCATGGATGTCGGTCTCCGCTTCACCTGGGCCTTGCCGCAGACGCCGGCGAACAAGCAGGCCGCCAATTTCGTCCCGTCGCTCTGGGACCCGGCCAAGGCGCCGAAGCTGTACCGGCCGGCGAAGAGTGGCAGTGCAAACGTCACGATCAATCCGATCACCGGCGCCACCGTGCTGGCGGTCTACTCCGGGCTCCTGGTTCCCAATTCCGGCGACCCGACCAATGGCGTGTTGGTCAGCGGAACGAAGGGCTACCCGGATGCGCTGGTGTACAGCAACGGCATCCTGTACGCGCCCCGGTTCGGCTTAGCCTGGGACCCGTTTGGCAACGGCAAGACTGCCATCCGCTTCGGCGGCGGTTTCTTCTACAACCCGCGCGCCGACGCCGGCGCTCTCGGCAATCTCTCTTTCAACCCGCCCCTGATCTTCAACCCCACCGCCTACTACGGCTATGTGGCGCAAGCGGCCAACTCCAGCGGCCTGCTCTCGCCGAGCAGCTTTTCCCGGACCCTGGATATGCATGGCAAGACGGTGACGGCCTATCACGCCCACTTTGGCGTTCAGCGCCAGGTCATATTCGGAACAGTGGTGGACGTTTCCTACGTGGGAAGCTTCGGGCGGCACCTCGGCGAGAACACCCAGATCAACCACTGTGAACCGGCGCTTCGCCAAGGGTCTGCAATTCGGCGTGGTCTACACCCGCTCGAAGGCCCTGGGCTTTGCCGAAGGCGACAGCACAGCCGCTCCAAGCGGCCACTCCAACGAGGTCGCCATGTACCAGAACCGGAGAATCTGGAACTACGGGCTGTCGTCGTACGACCGGCCCAACATCCTGACGTTCAATTTCCTGTGGGAGGTCCCGAAACTCAGCCGCGTGCTGCCGAACCCGGTGGTGAAAGCTCTGTTCGACAATTGGCAGATCTCCGACATTACCAGCTTCATCAGCGGCGCACCGGTCCCCATCAGCGCGGGCACTTCGCCCAGCCTCAACATCACCGGCGGCGGAGACGGCTGGCGGCCCATCATGACCGGCAACCCCATCCTGCCGAAGAACAAGCGCACCTTCGACGAATACTATGACACCACGGTATTCATGGAGCCCTATGCGCTGACGCCCGGTCAAACGTCGTACTCGCCGACGTGGTTGAATGTCGGCAACATGCCCCGTTTAATCGTCCGCGGGCCCGGCACCAACAATTGGAACACGTCGCTGTTCAAGAACTTCATCATCAAGGAGCGCCTGAGGTTCCAACTGCGCGCGGAGGCCTACAACGCGTTCAACCACACGCAGTTCTCGGGCCTGGATACGACCATCACCTTCAACGCGGCGCGTCAGAACTCGCGCACCTCGTCGGGCCAGATAACTTCGGCGCGCAATCCGCGGGTCATGCAATTCGCCCTGCGGCTGAACTTCTAACGGGTTTTTCGAACCACAGAGGGCGCAGAGGAACACAGAGGCCGTTCCTCTGCGGCCCTTTGTGTTCCTCTGTGGTTGGTCTCTACTATGCAACACCGTTACCGCTCTTTTGCTGTTATCGCTGCTCTTTTGGTGCTCGGTTCGCTGCCTGCTGTGGCCGCCGAAGCGAATGTTGTTGCCAGCCCGAACGGACAGGTGGAATTCAGGCTGGCGCTCCAGAACGCGCGGCTCAGCTACACCGTCGCTTTCAAGGCCAAGCCGGTGATCGAGACCTCGGCGCTGGGCATCGTGGTCGATGGCGTGAGCCTGGCCGAGGGCGCCCAGCTCGGCAAAGCGGAGCGCTACCGCACCAATGAAACCTACCCGTGGTATGGCGTGCACTCCACCGCCGTCGATCGCTCGAACGGCGCGAAATTCCAGGTGAAGCACGCGAAGACGGGGACGGCGTACACCATCGAAGCACGGGCCTACAACGACGGCATCGCCTTCCGCTTCATTGTTCCCGGCGCGGCGGGCACCGAGCGGGTGCCGGACGAAGCCACCGCCTTCCGCCTTCCCCCCGGCAGCACCGTCTGGTACCACGACTTCGAAGGCCATTACGAAGCCCTCCATGTGAAGAAGGCGGTTGAAGAAGTTGCCGCCGGCGACTGGGCGGCGCCACCAGTGACGTTTAAGCTGCCCGCCGCGGCGGGCTACGCCTCGATCACCGAGGGCGCCCTGGTGAACTACGCCGGCATGGGCTTGCAGGCCGACGGCCAGCGGGGCTTCGCGGCGCGCCTCGGCCACACGCATCCGGCCTCTTACCCGTTCCGGCTACGGTACAAGGATGACGTCGAACGGATGACCAAGCCGGCGGCCATCGCCGGAACCATCACCACACCCTGGCGCGTAATCATGATCGGCGCGGACCTGAACGCGCTGGTCAACTGCGACATCGTCAACAGCGTCTCGGCGCCTCCCGACCCAAAGATCTTTCCCACGGGGCTGAAAACCGAGTGGGTCAAGCCCGGCCGCGCGGTTTGGAGATACCTGGACGGCGGCGAGACTGGCCTGGAGGGCATGAAGCAGTTCGCCGATTACGCGCACGAACTGGGCTTCGAGTACAACGTGATCGAGGGTTTCTGGGCCAAGTGGAGCGAGGAGCAACTGAAAGAGCTGGTTGATTACTCGCGGCAGCGCGGCGTCGGCATCGTGCTTTGGAAGCACAGCAGAGACCTTCGCGACCCGGCGGCCCGCCGCAAGTTCTTTGAGATGGCCCACCGGGCCGGGGCGGCGGGCGCCAAGATCGACTTCTTCGATCATGAGGCCAAAGAAGTCGTCGATCACTACGAGGCCTGCCTGCGGGATGCGGCCGAGTTTAAGATGATCGTGAATTTCCACGGCGCCAACAAGCCCACCGGCCTGTCGCGCACCTGGCCCAACGAGCTGACGCGCGAGGGCATCCGGGGCATGGAATCCAGCAAGAGCCTGCGGGCCCGGCACGACGCCACCTGGCCGTGCACGCGAATGCTCGCCGGCCACGCCGATTACACGCCGACGGTGTTCAGCGCCCGGCGCAACGACACCACCTGGGCGCACCAGATTGCCACGGCCGCGATTCTCACTTCGCCGCTGTTGGTCTACGGCGGGCACCCGAAAAGCTTTCTCGAGAATCCCGCCGTCGAGGTGATCAAGGCCATCCCCAGCGTCTGGGACGAAACCATCGCGCTGCCGATCTCCGAAATCGGCGAAGTGGCAGCTTTCGCGCGGCGCAAGGACGACGTTTGGTTCTTGGCTATCGTGAACGGAACCACGGCTCGAACGGTGAACGTGCCGTTGTCGTTTATGAAGGGCAAACGCCAGGCCATTCTGGTCCGCGACAGCAAGGAAGGACCGGCGGCGGTCGACGTGGAGAAAGCGGTGCTTGGTCCCGAGCAATCGATGCGGATCGAGATGCAAGCAGGCGGTGGGTTTATCGGCAGGTTTTCGATGTAGGGGCGCTTAGGTTAACGCTTGTGTGGCGTTGCCCCCGCTAATTTTCCCGAGCGGCTCCGGCGTGCTCGGCGCTCATTCACTCGAGGCATCCCCCCAGCAACACACTGTTGGTAACCGGAGGCTGTGGAGCATGCACTCACTTGATGCGAATTAATGGAGCAGGCTGGCGCAGTATTGCTTCGCCTGCCTGAAACTGCGCAATGCGACACGCCCCGCACCCCGGTTGCCGGAGTCGCAGGCGCGGTGCTGCCAATCGCCCGCGGCGGCTGCCGCCTGCCGACACGGGGGACAACCACACGCAGGCCAGATACAATGTAGGAGAGGTCAAGATGGCAGACCTGGCTGAGATTGTGAAGAACGCCTTAAGCTTGGATGTCCATGATCGTGCGAGCCTGGCAGAAAGGCTTCTGGCTAGCCTCGAGGAGCTGGGCGAGGAGGAGGCCGAACGGCTTTGGGCGGAGGAAGCGCAAAGGCGCTTGCAGGAATACCGCGCAGGCCGCGCTGGCGCTGTTGGGGCTGAGCACGTAGCCGCGAAGGCGGAAAGACTGTTCCGTTGACCCCCGTCCGCTACCACCAGGCCGCTGAGGACGAACTGCTGCACGAGATCAGCTACCTCGAAGTTCGGGCACCGGGGCTGGGGCGGCGGTTTTTTGCCGAAGTGCGGATCGCCGAGGGCCTTATCGCGAAGTTCCCAGAATCCGCTCCGGAAATTTTGCCGGGTATCCGGAAACACGTCCTCCGGAAATTCCGGTACTCGCTCATCTATTCAATTGAGAAAGACGGCTTGCTCGTGCTGGCGGTGGCCCACCATCACCGTCGGCCTGTTTATTGGGTTCATCGCACTAGCGAGAACGAAAAAGCCGAGCAGGACCGCACCTGACCACCCGCCGGCGGCGGCACCCGGCATCACGCCCCTTGGCGCGTCGCGAGTCGAGGTCCCGAGTGCAATAGGCAATTGTTGACCCAACGCGAATGGAGAGATCGAACCATGCCACTCCGATCCTTCACCACCCTGTTCACGCTTCTGCTGGCTTTTTCTCTGATGGCGCCCGCGCAGCAGCTCCCGCGCGAGCAGTGGGGGGCGCCGGCCGTCACCGTGACGCACGCCGGCGGCAAATGGACCATTGCCGGCAAGCGCCACAAGGTGACGCTCAACCAGCCGGACCTGGCAATAAAAGTGGAAGCCGGCCCCGTGGCCTGGGTGATGACGCCTTCTTCCAAAGACGACCTGCTGGTCAAGTCCAGGGGCGAGGAGTTTTATGTGCGCCTGGCCGACGCCGGAAAAATCGACATCGTTCCCTACGACACCGGCTACAAGACCGGCGTGAAAATCAGCCTCTCGCGGTTCCGCGGCGCGGGCCCGCTCACCGGCGCCGGGGAACTGGACCTGGCGCTGTACCTGACCGTCTGCCTCGAGGGACCGGATGAAGAACTGGTCTTCGACCTGGCCGCGCAGGAGCGCCAGGCGCTGGTGCGGCAGTTGGACTGGCCCAAGGATGTGGATGCCCGGGCCGTGGACTACACCGTCTTGAGCAACCGCCGCGGAACGCTGCTGCCTCGCGACTGGCCGAAGGAATACAACCCGATCCGCCCCGGGAAAGCCGACGGCACAATCGACCCCAAAGACACCAGCGTCATTCAAAGCAACCTGGTCGAGTGCTGGTCGATGTCCTGGTGGGGCTTCCAGAAGGGCCCGTCGGCCATGATGGTCATCGTGGAGACTCCCGACGACGCCGGCTACAAGTTCCACCACCCCGCCGGCGGCCCCACCGTGATCTGCCCGCACTGGAGCGCCACGCTGGGCCGGCTCGGCTATCCGCGATCGGCGCGCATGGTTTTCTTTGAGAAGGGGAACTACGTGGACCTGGCCAAGCGCTACCGGCGGCACGTGATCGACAGCGGCCAGTTCGTCTCGCTCAAAGAGAAGATGGCGCGCGAACCGGCCGTGGCTCAGCTCATCGGCACGCCGCACTTGCGCCAGCACATTCTCAGGAACTACAGGGAGGGTGCCCACCGCTACGACCCCAAAGACCCCAAGAAGAACTACAACCTGGTCACCTTCGACCAGCGGGCCGGCGAGCTCCGCCAACTGAAGGCCAAGGGAATCGACCGGCTCTACGTCTGCCTGGCGGGCTGGCCGCGCCTGGGCTACGATCGCCAGCACCCGGACGAGCTGCCGCCCGCGCCTCAGGCCGGCGGGTGGGAAGGGATGCGGCGATACGGCGAGGTCGCCAAGGAGCTCGGCTACCTGTTTGTCCTGCACGACCAATACCGGGATTACTACACCGACGCCCCCTCCTACCAGGAGCAGTTCGCGGTACACGAGGAGGATGCGGTAAAGCCGCCGACGGCTTTTCCTGGTTCGCGTTTCGGGCAGTGGAAGGAAGGCTCCATTCCGTTCATGGACTACTGGGACGGCGGAAAACAAACGTCGCTCGACCCCCGCTTCATGCTGGGGCACCTGGTGAAGAACTACCGGCTGATGTTCGATCATGGCATCAAGCCGCGCGGGGCGTATCTGGACGTGTTCGGCTACGTGCCGCCGGATCAGGACTTCAACCCCGAACATCCGGCCACGCGCGCCGATTCCATGAGGTCGCGCGCCGCGTGCTTCCGGTGGGTCCGGGCCAACCTTGGACTGGTGGGAACGGAAGCGGCCGCCGACTGGGTGATTCCCTACGTGGACTATGGGTCGGCGAATCCCGGCCGCGGCAAAGCGATACCGGTCCCGCTCTACGAGCTGGTATACCATGACGCGATTGTGTTGCCGTACGGCGGCCGCGACAACGACGAGAACCTGGTCGGCCTGCTTTGCGGGGGCGTGCCGCAGCTCTGGCAGGCGGAGAAACTCACCGACGACGCCCTCCGGATGCTGCGCCGCATGGCTGCCTTGCACGCCAGGGTGGGCTTGAGCGAAATGACCAGGCACGAGTTCCTGGATAAGAACTACCGCAAGGAGCGCACCACCTTCGCCGACGGCACCGCGGTCACCGTCGATTGGGACGCCCGCACGGCCAGCATTACGCCGGATTGACTCCAGCCTCGGGGTGACGCCCTGCGCTAAATGTTTGCCCGGGGGTGTTCACGGACGAGGTTTTCTGATAAAAACACCAGAACGATTGGCCTGGCCCCGAACTGGGCGTCGGACCTCAATCGAATCCGCCCAGAAGCAGCCGGGAAAGGTTGGGCCATGTCGACGTCACCGAGCGCTCACTCCGAGGGTGCACGCTTGCCCGGGCATCCGCCTGTTGCCGTCTCGGAGATGTATGTCATCCCCCTGGAACCTCAGGGCTACATCGTGTATGCCCCTCTGCAGCGCTCAGCGTTCATCGCTAACGCGCCAGTGGTCCGCTTCCTGGCTGATGTTAAGGCCGGGAAGCTCGATAGCTTCGAGGATTGCGACCCCGCTCTGGTGGAGTTTCTCCGTCGACTGGGAATCCTGGACGGGCCCCAGGAGGCGCCGCCAACCGGGGCCTTTAGCGGGGACCCTGAGCCGGTGACGGTGACCCTGCTTCTTACCACCGCCTGCAATCTCCGTTGCACTTACTGTTACGCGGCGGCGGGCGACGCGCCGCCCAGGGCCATGGGTCTGGATGTGGCCAAACGGGGAATCGATTTCGTGGTGGCCAACGCCCTGAGGCGGAAAGTGCCCTGGTTCCAGGTGCTGTATCACGGTGGCGGCGAGCCCACCACGAACTGGCCTGTTCTGACCGGCTCCCTCAGCTATGCCCGCGACAAGGCGGCCGGCGCGGGTTTGGAACTGCAAAGTTCTTTGGCCACCAACGGGGTGCTCCGGGACGCTCAAATCGACTGGATCATCGCCAACATTCGCGGGGTCAACGTCTCGTTCGACGGACTCCCCTCCGTCCACGACCGGCATCGCGTGACCAAGTCAGGCAAGAGGTCAAGCGACCGGGTCATCCGCACCATGCGGCGTTTCGACGAGGCGCACTTCCCTTATAGCACCAGGATCACGGTCACAGCGGACCACATCGCGGCTTTACCGGATTCCGTGGAATTCGTTTGCGCCAACTTCAGCGCCAAGCCGATCCAGATCGAACCCGTTTACCAACTGGGCCGTTGGCGGGACGCCCCCTCCGCGGAATCCGACGAATTCGTAGCAGCCTTCCGCACCGCTCAGCAACGGGCCATGAAGTATGGCCGGGAGATTCTCTTCTCGGCTGCGCGCCTTGGCACGCTTACCAGCCATTTCTGCGGTGTTTCCCAGGATAACTTCTGCCTTTCGCCCGACGGCGAGGTGACCGCCTGCTACGAGGTTTTTGAGGAGTGGAAACGCTGGGCCGAGGTTTTCTTTTATGGCCGGTTCGACAGCGCGACGGGCCGCTATCAGTTCGACCACGCTGTCCTGAACCATTTGAGGGCGCAGGCTGTTCAGAACCGGGAATACTGCCGCGGGTGCTTCGCCAAGTGGAGCTGCGGCGGTGATTGTTATCACAAGGCGCTGGCCATGAACGGCGCGGGCGAGTTTGCCGGGGCAGGCCGCTGCCACATTACCCGGGAACTCACCAAGGACCAGATCCTGGCGAAGATCGCTTCCTCGGGGGGGCTGTTCTGGCGTGAATAGGGTCCAATCTGCGGTTTGATTGCGGAGTGGCATTGCATGGCAGGCTCTGTTTTTGTCATACCGGTGCTGGACCGATGGCTGGTGTACGCACCGCTCCATCACGCCTCGGCGCTGGTGAACCGGGCGGCGGTATGCCGGTTAAGTGAAGACCGCGTCCAACCGGAGCAGGAAGACCTGGCAAGTCTGTCTTCGCTTATCCGCAGCGAGCCTCCAGGCGTGCCACAGCCGCGTGAGGGGCTGGTCTCCCCACAATTTCTCGGCCTGATCCCGACACGGGCATGCAACCTCCGCTGCGTTTACTGCGGCTTTGGCGCCGCCGATGGGGGCTGCGAAGTGATGGACATGGCTCTGGCGGTCGCGGCGGTGGATTGGATGGCGGCCGACGCACAGCGACGCGGCCGAGCCACGCTGGACGTTCACTTCTTCGGCGGCGAGCCCTTCTTTGCCCGGGACGTTGTCGAGGTGGTGGTGCACCGCACACGGGCTGTCGCCGCCGAAAAGGGGCTGGTACCGCGCCTGGAAGCCGCGACCAACGGCGTTTACGATGAGGACTGCGCCCGCTTCATCGGCGATTATTTTGAGGCCGTCGTTCTCTCGTTCGACGGATTCCCGCAAGTTCATGACCGGCGCCGATCCGCTGTGAACGGCCGCGGCAGCTTCGAAGCGGTGGCGCGCACCGCACGCATTCTGAGCCAATCGCCGGCGGAGCTGTGTTTTCGTGTTTGCGTTGCTGACGACAACGTGGATCATTTGGCAGAGACCGTCTCCTGGTTCTGCCGCCAATTCCAGCCTGCGGCCATTGATTTTGAGACATTGCAGCCCACGTCCGGAGCGGAAGAAGCCGGCCTGCGGCCTCCGGACCCCTACCGGTTTGCGGCCCAATTTCACAGCGCCGGCCGCATCGCATCCGATCAAGGCGTACGACCGAGTTACGCGGCGGCCTTGAGAGAGACTCCCAGGACCAGTTTTTGCCCGGTCGGCAACGATACGCTCATTCTGTCTCCCGAGGGCCGGGTGAGCGCGTGCTACCTTCCGAAACAAGAATGGCAGGCCCGTGGACTGGATTTGGAGATGGGGCGATTCACGGTCCAGGGCGCCATGGAACTGGACCGCCGTGCCATCGAGCGGGTACGCAGCCTGGCTGCCGCGAAGCCGCGTTGTGCCAAATGCTTCTGCCGCTGGTCGTGCGCCGGGGGTTGTCATGTGAACCAGTCCTTCCCCGGCTGCCCGCAGGCATATAACGATTTCTGCATCCAAACCCGACTGATCACCGCCTGCTCGCTTCTTGCCGAGCTTGGGGCGGATTCGCTTGCGGACCGGCTCCTGGACGACCGTTCCGCCATGGAGGCGCTGGCGCTGAGAACCTCGGACGCACTTGAGGATTGCGAGGAGGCCGATGGGTAGACCGGGCGCCGAGAAACTCGCGACTTACCGTTGCGCACCTCACGTCTCATGGACAGTGGAGAGGAACGGTCTGCTGCTCCTGAATGCCGGCAATGCCAAGGCCTGCCCGCTTGGGTATCCGCAAGCGGCTCTCTGGGAATTGCTCAGCCGAGGCAACTCCTACCGCCAGGTCGTCTCGAAGATGCGCGCCATCGCTCTGCTGAGCGCGGAAGCAACCGAGCGATTCATCGCGGACACCATGGAATCGTGGGTCGAGGCGGGACTTCTGCTGCGCGAGGACCGCGATGGCTAATATCTCGATTACCACCGCCTGCAATCGCGATTGCAGCTATTGCTTCGCGCGCTCGCCGGCCCCGCGGAACATGACCATCCCGGAGTTCGAGAGGTCTCTGGACTTCGTCCAGCGGTCGGGCATGGACCAGGTGCGTCTGCTGGGCGGCGAGCCGACGCTGCACCCGGATTTTCCGCGCTTTGTTGACTCTGTCTTAAGCCGGGGCCTGCGCCTGTTGATCTTCTCGAACGGGCTGATGCCGGAGCCGGCAGTGCGTTGCCTGGAAAGCGCGCCGGCCGATCGTGCCGCCGTCCTGATCAACGTCGCCGTTCCCGGCGAGTGCCGGCCCGAGGAAGACCTGGGGCAGAGATCCACGCTTCGGCGCCTGGGCCGCCGGGCGACCCTGGGGCTGAACATTTACGCGCCCACCGTGCGTCCCGATTTCCTGCTTGGTCTGATTCGTGACCTGGGTCTTTCGCCCTGCATCCGTCTTGGCCTGGCGCATTGCCGCGTGGATCAGACGAATCGCTTCCTTCACCCGCGCTACTATCGGGTGGTGGGCCAAGGCCTGGCTGGGTTTGCCGGCGCGGCCCGTGCGGAGGGGGTGGCGCTCGAATTCGATTGCGGCTTTGTCCCCTGCATGTTCCCGCCCGGGTTCCTGGACACGGCCGGTATCACGGCGTCTGATATCGGGCTGCGGTGCAGTCCCCTGCTCGACGTGCTGCCGGATAGCCGGGTCGTTTGCTGCTATCCACTGGCGAGCCTCCACTGCGAACCTATCCCCGAGCACCACGACGCAGCATGGATGCGCAACCGGTTCGAGGCACGGTTTTCGTGGCTGCGCCCGGCCGGGATTTTTCGGGAATGTGCGGGCTGCGGTTTGCGCGCGAGCGGCCAATGCGCCGGCGGGTGCCTGGCTGCCGCCATGGGGCGCCTCCGCCGCGCGCAGTTCGCCGTCTCGCTGCCGAATGGATGATGATGTAAAAATCGTCCCACAAAGATGGGAGATCCGTGGTACAAATGTGCGGCAAGACGGGAGGTGAACCGTCATGAACGGCAAGCCAGATGACCGGTTGTCAAACCAGCCGCTGCCCGGGTCCTCGAAAGAAGAGCCGGAAGTATACGCGGTCAAACGAGAAGCGTCCGGCTGGCGACTGAGCCGGCGCGACCTGATGACCGCCGCGGCCGCGGCCGGCGCTGCGGCCGGCGCGCGTGCCCAGGCACAGACCACCTGCGGCGGGACGCTGGCGCATACTACCGCCGTCCGCAGTCTCCTTTTCAGTCCCGACGGGCTAACCCTGGTTTCGGGCTCCGACACCAGCAGCACGGACACCAACCTCAAGTGCTGGAAGTTACCGGAAGGCGCCCATTACAAAACTGTGAAACGTTACCAGTCCGTGCTGGCCATGGCGTTCGGCCCCGATGGCAAAACGCTGGCCACCGGATCGGGTTATTCCGGACTGGATCTTTGGAGTTTTCCAGACATCACTTCCCTCAAGAGCCTGTACAACACCACCAACGCGGTGGCCATCAGCCGGGATGGGCGCCTGGTGGCCTCCGGAGGCGACAGCGGGATCACCCTGTATTCCGTGCCGGATGGCAAGTCGATCAATTCCTTCTACTCGTCGCGCACCGGAGCCGTTTACTCCATGGCGATGACGCCGGACGGCGAGATTCTTGTCTCCGGCGCCAAGGACGGAACGATCAAGATCTGGGCGCTGCCGGATGACGCCTTGACCGCCACCCTCACTGACCACACCGGTCAGGTAAACGCCCTGGCAATCAGCGCCGACGGGCGCTTCCTCTTTTCGGGCAGCGCCGACAAGTCCGTCAAGATCTGGTCGCTCCCGGACGGCCGCATTCTCAAGACTGTAACCGGGCACACCGATTCGGTCGCGGCCCTCGCCGTCACTCCCGATGGGCGCTGGTTGGTTTCAGGGGGCGCGGACAAAACGATCAAGATCTGGTCCCTGCCCGACGGGGCACTGGCGCAAACCATGACTGCCGCCGACAAAGTGAATGCGCTGGCCATCACCCCGGACGGCAAGACGCTGGCCTCAGGCGTCGGGAACGGGTCGGTTCAACTGTGGTCGCTGCCCGATGGACAAGCGCGCATGTGCCTGCTGGATCTGTCGGCCGTACCCAACACCTTGACGGGCGCTCAGTATGCGACAGGCTCGGTGACGTACACCCTGCCCTGTGGCTCACCCATTCCCGCCGGAGCAGTCTGTACCTGCAACTGTGTTCCAGGGACAGGCTGCTCGTGCGTGGCCGTGTGCTCCTGTGTCAGTTATTCCGGCGGCGGGGGCGGGGGCGGCATCTGCACTTGCATTCCGGTTACCTACTGGTACCCGAACTGACTTGCACAACGTCCCGAGTCCCAAGTCTCAGGTACGCGTCCACAGTGTGCTGTCTCGCAAGTAATCCTGCCACGCGGAAGGTAGGAGGCGGCAAAAGCCCGATGTTGCTGCCTTCTGCCTTCCGCTTTCTGCCTTCATCGTTACAGAGCCATTTCAGAGACAGTACACTAGCGGACAGCCATCGTCACTGTGTTGCTGGCTGCGCCGGCCAAAGTAATCTGGACGGGGACCGCGTTGCCCGTCGGAGCGTCCGCGGGAACCGACACGTTGATCTGCCACAGACCCACGAACCCCGGGGCCAGGCAACTGGCCTGAACCGAAGCTTCCTTCCCGCCGATGGTTACCACGGGAGTGACTTGCGTGCGGGCCAGGGGGTTGGAGGGCGCCGCGGCGCCGTCGGCCACCGTCGGAGTGACTGTTCCCTGGCCGGTCGCGTAGATGATCACCACCGAACCGCGTGCGGCCGGGTTTTGCGGCGTATTCACGGCGTAGTCTTGATTGAGGATCGCGCCCTGACTCTCTCCGTACCAGAATATGCCGGGCGCGACGAAGGAAACGTCCAGGCTGAACGTCGCCGATTCCGTGCCGACGAAGCTCACCTTCACCGATGTTCTGCCCGGTGCGGTGCTGAAAGGCAACTGGGCGTTGATCTGCTTGCTGTCCACATACAGCA
>JAPKYU010000288.1 GCA_026394175.1 Acidobacteriota bacterium
CTGCTATGAGAATACGGAGCGGGCCGGTACCGCAGGGCGGGACCGGCGCTCCGTAGGCCGGTTTCCATGGTTTCAGGGACCCGGCACGCCGGGAAGAGGGCAGCTCTGAAAATTCCCGCAGCGGCGTCCCGCCGCAAGCACGTAGCGCCGGCGTCCCGCCGGTAATCGTCCTCCGGTCGCCGACGGGCTACCGGCGAGACGCCGGCGCTACATCCGGCGCGCGAGACGCGCGCTCGCCCTTTCCATGGTTTTCGGGTGGTCGCCGCGGTGGCCCCCTGCCGGATCACCCCGGCGTACTGCGTCCGCCGCGGCGGACAGGGCCGGCCGGCGAGACGCCAGCGCTACAAGAAATCCGCGGAATCCGCGGATTCGCCCCGTCTCTAATGGGTAAAATGGCATTGGGCCAAACGCCGCCGGCACGTGGGACTGCAAAGCGATGACGCACCGCCCTCGATTCCAACTTCGTCTTCGTCACACCACGCTCCCGCTGGGCGAGCGTACGCTCATCATGGGGATCCTCAACGTCACGCCGGACTCGTTTTCCGACGGCGGCCGCTTCCTGGAGCCGGCCAGCGCGGTGGCGCGCGCGGTGGAGATCGAGCGGCAGGGCGCCTCCATCCTGGACATCGGCGCCGAGTCCACGCGGCCGGGATCGACCCCGGTCAGCGAAGAAGAGGAGACGGCCCGCCTGCTGCCTGTGCTCCAGGCGCTTGAAGGGCGCATCTCGATCCCGGTGTCGGTGGATACTTACAAGCCGGCCGTTGCCGAACGGGCCTTGGCGGCGGGCGCGCAGCTCGTTAATTTTCCGGCGCTCGGTCCGGTGGCGGACATGGCCGCGGTGGCTCGCCGCGCCGGAGCGCCCCTGGTGCTCATGCACGTACGCGGCCGGCCAGCCGATATGCACCGGCTGCCGCCGCTCGACGATGTCGCGGGCCACGTGCATCGCGGGCTGGAGGAGTTGCGGGACCAGGCGCTGGCCGCCGGACTGCCCCGCGACGCGCTCATCCTGGACCCCGGGTTCGGCTTCGGCAAGAACGGAGAAGAGAATTACCGCCTGCTCGCGCGCCTCGGTGAATTCCATTCCCTCGGCTGCCCGCTCCTGGCGGGTACTTCGCGGAAGGCCTTCCTCGGGCTGGCGCTCGGCCTTCCGCCCACGGAGCGCGCCTGGGGAACCGCGGCCACTGTTGCGGCCGCGGTTTTGGCTGGCGCGCATATCGTGCGCGTGCACGACGTGGCCGAAATGGCGCAGGTCGCCGGCGTCGCAGACCGGCTGTTAAGTGCTGAGTGCGGAGTGCGGAATGCGGAATGCGAACCGGGCCGCCAATCGCCAGCCATTTGCCACCTGTAACCTGCCACATGCCGCCTGCAACCTGCAACCTGTAACCTGCTAGAATTGAGTGCGCAGGAGGATGGTGTTGCCGTTATTCGCCCAGCCCGCCAGTTGGGGTGCGTTGCGTGACTTCCTGGGCGCCATCCCCTTTTCGGCTGTCATCGACATCCTGCTTGTCGCCTTCCTGATTTACCAGGTACTGCTGCTGGTGCGCGGCACCCGCGCCAGCGCCATGTTGCTGGGCATCGGCCTGATCGTTTTCCTGTACTACGCCTCGCGGTGGTGGAAGCTGGACACCGTGCACTGGCTGCTGACCACGCTGTTGCCCTATTTCGTCTTTGCGCTCATCGTGCTGTTCCAGCAGGAGATTCGGCGCGCGCTGATGCGCGTGGGCCGCTACCCGCTCGCGCCGCGGTTGTGGCAACTGGGCCGGCAGGCCAACTACGACGATATCCTGCTGGCCGCCAACCTGTTCTCGTCGCAGAAGACGGGCGCGCTGATGGTGCTGGAGCGGGACGTCGGGCTTCGGACCTTCACCGAGAGCGGCATCAAACTGGACGCCACGCTGTCGTACGACCTACTGGCCACGATTTTTCGTCCGGGTGCGCCGCTGCACGACGGCGCGGTCATCATTCAGAAGGACAGAATCGCGGCGGCCGCCTGCTTCCTGCCGCTCAGCGCCAACCCCATCCTGGGCACGCAGATGGGCACCCGCCATCGGGCGGCCCTGGGGATCACCGAGGAGGCCGACGCGGTGGCCGTGGTGATTTCCGAGGAGACCGGCCAGATCTCGCTGGCCGTGGGCGGGGCGGTTGAACAGAACATCAGTCTGGAGCGGCTGCGCACCCGCCTCACGGAACTGCTGGGCGTGCCGATTTCGCCGGCCGTCCTGCCCATCAGCACGCTGACGGCGGAGCCGGAAGTGACTCCGATGGCGCCACAGGACACGATGGAAACCGCCGAGCAAACCTCGCGCACTTCCGGGCAGGCAGCCAGACCATGAACGTGGTCCGCAAATACGTGCTGCGCAACCTGCACCTGAAGGCCGCTTCGCTGGCGCTGGCTGTCTTGTTTTGGGCCGGCATCGCCAGGGAGACGCCGGTCGAAGTGCTGCTGCGGGCGCCGCTGGAATTCCGGAATGCCCCGCAGTCCATGGAACTGAGCACCGAGGCGCCGGCGACCGTGCAGGTGCGGGTGCGCGGCCCGGCCAGCCGCGTCCGCCAGTTGACGCCGGCCGACCTGGCGGTCAGCGTGAACCTGGGCGATTTCAACGGCCCCGGCGAGCGCAGCTTCACCCTGTCGCTGCCCGACATCCACGCGCCGTTCGGCATCCGCGTGGTGCAGGTTATTCCGGCACAAGTGGCCGTTCGTTTGGAAGCCCGCGCGGTTCGCGACCTGCCCATCCATCCCCGCCTGACCGGACGCCTGGCGTCCGGCTACGTCCTGGCCGGTTATGAAGCGGTGCCCTCGACGGTGCGAGTCGTCGGCCCGGCCAGCCGCGTCAATGTACTTGACTCGGCTAC
>JAPKYU010000386.1 GCA_026394175.1 Acidobacteriota bacterium
GACACTCCAGGCGGGTGCGTCCATCCTCCGTCTGGTAGAGGACAATTTCGCCCATCGGGGGTACAGGGTTGTCCGGCATCGGCGGCTCCTTTCCTACAGGCTGCGCACGTTCTCCAGCCGGTGGCGGAATTCGGCCGCTTCCATCAGGCAGGCTTCCGCCGGGCCGAGCGCGTGGGCCAGTTTCCGCGCCCGGATCAGCGGCTTGACCAGCAGCGAGGTGTTGGACTTGGTGGAGACCACCTGGTGGCCCTCGCTCTCCAGCCACTTCTTGAACAGCTTCTTCTGGGTGGATTTGCCGGCCCCGTCGGGGCCTTCGAACACAATGAACAGGCCGCGCTTGCTCTCCTGCGCTTCCAGGAGCTTGAGTTGCCTGGCGCCGGCCTTGGTGGGCTGAAACGCTGCGAATTCGGCCATGAAGCGTGCTCCCCGCCCGAAACCCGCGGAAGCGTACCACAGAATGAAGGCCGCGGGCTACAGGCTTCAGGCCACATGTCAAGCCAAAATAGAAATGTCCCCTTCTCCGTTAAGGGTTTAAGGGAGAGGGGCGCCGGACCTCGCGCCCGGCATCCCAGGTGCCTCGCCAATTCAATCTTTGAGGAACGGCGGCAGCATCCGTGCGCCGGCGCCGGCCGCCAATTTCCCGCTGTTTAATTGGCCGGTTTAATGGATTACGGGATAGTTGTATCTATTTATACTTCTTTTATTTTCTTATGTTTACGTGACCGTAGCCATTACTTTAATGGTTATCTATTGGCCGGAGCCCAGAAACTCTGAAATCATTGCTCTGTCTCTATAATTTCATTATAGCATACGTGTCAAGTGTGGAAACGTTTTCACGGCCTGCGCCCGTTGAAAACAAAGGAAATAAAGTCCGGACAGCAAATTCGGTGGCACAGGCATTTTTGCCTGTGTCCGCAGCGCACCTCCCTGGCGCCGGCAACGGCGTGGTAGGGGCGCTGCTTGCTGCGCCCCGGTTTCGGGCCTGTAGCCGCGACCGCCAAGTCACCCGGGGCAGGCCCCTAAAAGCAAAGGGCGCTCCTGATGTGGGCGAGAACTGTGTTTGCGACGCGCGAACAGACATCACAGCCTTTGGTTGCCTGCGGTTTTCGCTTGCGCTTGACAGCTTGCTGGGCTTGTGCGCATCATTCTGTTGTGCCATCGCCATGCTCTTGGGTGCCATACGCCTGATTGCGGGCGGTAGCCTGCTTTAAACAGCTTTGGGCAAGAGCGCGTTGCGAGCCAGCGTGCCTGTCGAGTGCTCTGCCCCCGTTGCCCCGGACATGGGCACTTGGCCGTCCCAGAGACCGGCGCTCCAGGCTGCGGCCCCCTGCTGGGCCTCGCTCTCCTTGACCGTGCCCGCTTGCGAAGATAAGCTAGGGCGAGGATCTCTGCGAGCGCCAGCGCGCGGGAAACCTTCCCCTCAGGGAGGAACTTGTGAAACGACGCCGTCCTTTCCCATATTTCCTTGTGGTCGTCTCCGCGACGCTCCTGTCCGGGTGCGCATCGGCTCGGAGGCCGGTCGCGCCAATCGTGCCCGCCACAGATCCCTCCACGGGCTGCGTAAAGCCTACGCAGCTTGTCGGCCTCAACAAGAATCAACTGGAAATAGCCAGTCTTAACATTGGCAAGTTTGCTCTAGGGAAGATCGACTATAAGAGCCAGCCGGAGGTGGTCGAAGTGATGACCAAGGCATCCGGTGATCTTCTTGTGGTCGATTACCTTATCTGTGTCGCCAAAGCCCGACGCGACATAGCGCCGGAGAGCCCGGAGCAGATCAACCACCTCCGAAATCTTCTCGTGTTTATCCAAGGCAAGCCGACCGCTGAACAGATCGCGGATTGGCAGCAGAAAAACCCGTTTCCGAAGACCGCGAACCCTGACCGAGACAGCGTGCAGGTTATGAAAGACTCGCCCGGCGGCGTACAAATCGGCCGAGACCTGAACGTAAACGTGAATACAGAACGCAGAATGTCTAGCGCTGCTGCCGATGTGATGATCAACGGATTGAAGCGCGATCCTTGCACAGTCACCATCGGTGTTCTGGGTACCGGGGGCGAGCCAGATCGCTTGGCGAACGAGATCCTCGCGATAGCTCGAAGAGCGGGGGGGGAGGTGCGCGGTGTCTATCACGGAATTGGTTTTGAGGGTTTCACTGGCGTGCAGATAAAACATTCCATTGTGAACACGCCTAAAGCGCTCATGTCGATAATCGACGCCTTTGAAGCCGCCAAGATAGGTTATATTGTGGTCCCGGATGGTGGTCAACCGGCGGGGTCTCTGTATATTTATGTTGGTTATCAGCCGTGACCCCATGCCCGACATGGCATTCCGCGCGCGACGTGCATCGCGATTCCTCCAATGGACCAGAGGTGCTTGCTGATGGTTGCTTTCTTCGAGGCAGGCGGGTAGTTCCGCACAGTGGGCCCAGGTCGGGGGGAACGGGGACAGGCTGAACTGCGCAGTTTTCCTTGGGGAGCTTTGGATACGGTTCGGCCCTATGCTAAGCATGATGCCGCGACGAAGGCGATGTGTGCTGCCCGGGGTTGCTTGCCACATCACACGTGGAGCGCAATGCGGTAGGGGCCGGAATGGTGCGGCGGGCGGCCGATTACCGCTGGTCCAGCGCGGCGGCGCACCTCACGGGTCAGGATGAAAGCGGAACGCTGGGCATGGAATGGTGGCGGCGTGAGCCTGCGGCGGACTGGGAACAGATTGTGAACGCCGACTCACTGGCCCGAATTACTCACGAAGCGTGAAGGGCTTCGCGCTGTGGCAGCGGGCAGCCCGCTTTAGCGGGCTCGTTAGGCCAGCCGTTTACGGCTGGTTCACAGCGGGTCTAATGTCGCCAGCCCGCTTCAGCGGGCTTCCCGCAGCGGCTTCAGCCCTCGCTCTTGAATCGGGCGGCTAAAGCCAGAAGAGGGAAGCCCGTTGAAACGGGCTGGTCTCATTTTTCTTCCGCTACCCACCCGTAAACGGGAGGGCTAGTAACCCTTCGGGCAAGCCCGCTGAAGCGGGCTGGTCCGGCGGCTTCATGAATAATGCGGGCTGGAGTCTGACTCCCCGGCAGGCCGGGGCGGACACGTATGCGGGGCGGCCGTTTGGGAACGAGGATTTTGTCAGCGAGATGGCGGAACGATTCGGCGGCTATTGGACTCGCGGAGGTCCCAAGAAAGAGGCTGTAGACTGAAGGCTGTGGACTGTAGGAGGGCGGGGGAAGCAATGAAACCGCAGCGCGATTGCCCACAGCCTACAGCCTCCAGCCTGGGGCCTGCGGCCTGGAGCCTACAACTCCGGCTTGCCGTCGTAGACCATGTCCTTCAGCGTGAATTTCTTGCGCACCTCTATCCGGCCCAGCCTGCTGACGAACTCGATGGTCCTGGCGTCGTCGGGTAGCTTGGCGGAGCGAGGGAACACGAAGAGCACGTCCGGAGGCTGGCTGCGCGTCATCTTCAGGTCCGCGAGGGCGATGGGGTCGCCCTTGTCCGGTTTCAAGAAAGTGGAGGCCTTGATTTTATCCGGAGGGCTCCCCCGGAGCATCGGAATCGGCAGGCCGCTGACGCCGATGACGTACACCTCCAGGGCGTGCTTAAGTCTCTCCTCCGCATCTTCCGGCTTGAGGTTGCCGAGCAGGACCTCGCGGCGCATGGTGGCCTGGCGAATGGGCTGCGCGGATTCCCAGCGCACCACCACAACCATGCTGCGGGCGGAGGACCCGCCGGACTCCCCCGGGATGCCAGCGCCGCCGCCGCTCTCGGCGCTGTTGCGCTCGACGCCGAAACCGGAGTCGGCTCCGCCCGACATGCCGCCCCCGCCGCCACCGCCGCCGCCCCGGCCGCCACCCCCACCGCGGCCGCCGCCCCGGCCCCCGCCGGCCGGCGCCGCGTCGGGTGGGGAAATCGAGACAGCGTTGGCCCAGGGCGAATCCTTAAGTATTCTCTCCGCTTCTTTCACGGTCCATTCGGTGTATTTCTTGGCCTTCCACGGCTCGGCCGCGAAAAGTGCGGCCGCCGCCAGAGCCATCAAGACGCCAATCCAAGGAAGCCGATTCATACCAGCGCTCCTGCCTGAAGAATCACCCCGGATAATCGCGCAATCCGCCCCCGCGCGCAACCGTATTCTTGAATTCACTTGGTGGTGAAACGGGCCGACCTTTCATTTGCGCATTGCGGTTGCGAAGACGTATTCTATTCGCGGACAGCGCCGGGGCGGCGGCCGAATTGGTTCGAACCCCGGGCGCGGCTCTGGCTATGGCTTCGCGTCTTCTCGTTATCGACGATGACCCCCAGGTTTTGGACGGGATCCGCCGCGCGCTCAGCGACTATTCCATCGTGGCCGTCACTTCCGGCGAGGAAGGGGTGGGGCGTTACGCGGCCGAGTTGTTCGATGCCGTGATCTGCGACGTGGGGCTGCCGGGCCTGCAGGGTTTCGACGTCATTCGTCTCATCCGGGAGCGCAATCCGGCGGCCCGCGTCCTGCTGATCACCGGTCACGACCGGCACAGCAGGCTGATTGCCTCGCTGCGGGAGAGCATCGTCGATTTCCTGTTCAAGCCCTTTTCCGTCGAAGACCTGCGCACCGCCGTGGCCAACGTCCTGGCCTCGGAGGAAGAGGGAATCGAGGTGATCTCGGCCACGCCGCAGTGGATTGAGCTGCGGGTGCCCGCCAGCTTTCAAATCGTCTCGCGCCTCGGCAAATTCTTCGATCAATTCCACGCCGAAGTCAGCCAGCCGGAGCGCGACAACATCCTGACCGCCTTCCGCGAATTGTTGATGAACGCCGTCGAGCACGGCTGCCGGGGCGATGTAGGGCGGCGCATCACCATCTGCTGCCTGCGGCTCAGCCGCGTGGTGCTGTATCGCATCAACGACCCGGGCGGCGGTTTCAGCAGCGACGACCTGGCCCATGCCGCCATCGCCAATCCCCCGGGCGATCCCCTGCGGCACATGCAGGTGCGCGAAGAACTGGGCCTGAGGAGCGGCGGCTTCGGGATTTTGTGGGCGCGGGGCATCGCCGATGAGTTGATTTACAGCGATCGCGGCAACGATGTGATCTTCGCCCGGTACGTGAAAAACAACGACAAGTGACGAGCCTCCATCCTCCGTGGGCTTCCGCGCGGCGCCGGACCCGCCCCGGAAACGGCCCCGGGCGTGCATCTCAGGTAACCCGGGAGGCGGGAGTCAGACAAGCGCCGCGGCCCGTAAGTTCATGGTCCTGCGGGTGTTGGGCCAGGACTGGGGTCTTTTTCCAGGTCTCCCGGCGGCGCCGAATGGCACCCGCGTTCTACCCCGGTAGCACCGGCAGGCGCTTCGAAAAGGGGCCTTGGCCTTTTTACCCAGAGACTCCAGCATGCTTCGCACCTCATACTTGGACTCCAATCGCGGTGCTGTACGAGATTCCAGCCAGCAGGTCTCCTGGGGCCAGCCGGCGGTTCGGCATGGCCGGCAGGGTGCCGGGAATAATGAGGTTGAGCCTGGCCCGGCGTCTGGGCGCTGTCTGAAGCCAATGTTTATATTCGCTGATCTGCTGGAGCAGTGCGGCAAGGAACTGGAAAGACCCCGCAGGCCGGGGAGGCCAGGCGCCGAGTGCCTGACGAACCTCTACCTGTTTGCCCACGCCGTGGGCTCGGCAGCCGATGATTTTCTGGCGGGCAAGCGGCCCACCGACAAGCCGGCAGCCCAGCGCCGCTTCATCTCCAGCGCCGGCGAATGGTTCCAGCGCGCTCTCGGGCGCCGGTCATTAACAGAGTGGCAGCAGCGTTGGGAGGAGTGCCTGGCGGGCCTGGCGCGGATCATAGCGCGCCGGGCGCCGGCCCGCGAGTCCGAATTTGCGGCGCTCCGCCGCGCCATGCACAACCTGCTGGACCGGCGGCTGCCGGGCAGCCTGCGCGGCTGGCCGGTGATGCTCCCCGACCAGTTCACCAACCCGCAGTCGCTTCCCTGTGACGCACTCTCGGCGGTGGAGGCATTTCTGGTTTCCGGCGCGGCGCCGAACCTGCCCCTGCTGATCATCGAACTGCGGGCAGCCGGCGCCTGGTTTGCGCCGCTGATCAAGGCGGGCCTGGAGGAGCGGGGTTGGCCGGCTGTGGATTGGGTGGCGATGGACCCCGGGCGGAAACTGTCGCGCCGTGAGTGGGAGCGCCTGCGCCAGGCCCGGTGCCCCGAAGTTCGCCTGCTGGTGGTGGACAACGGCCGCGGCCCGGAACCGCACCTGCCGCTTTTGCTGGCCTGGCTCCGCAAGTTCGGCGCTGAACCTGACCGGACCACGGTGCTGGTGCTGGCGGCCAGCGCCCAGGGCGGGCGGCACACTCCGCTTCCCGAGCATGACAGGTATCGCGTCGTCTGCTTCGATCCGTCCGCCGGCCGCCTGGCTGAACCGGCTGCCGCCACTCTCCCCGATTTCCCGCCGGACCTGCTGGCCGCGTGATCCGGCGCTCCTCTCTCCGCGGGCGCGCCCAGATCAGAGGCCCAGGCGGCGAGCGACCACGGGCTGTTCGGACACCGTGACGGCGGCTGGAAGCGGCTCCCCGTTTTCAAGCAAGTCCTCGATCACCATCTGAGCCACTTCCTGAATGTTTCTTAGCGCCTCTTCTTTGGTGTGGCCCCAGGTGGCGGCCCCTCGTTGCTCCAACTGCGGCACGTGGGCACGCCAGACATCCTCGTCGGGCTCGACCACCACGGGGAAGATATAGGACTTCATCCCGTACAGTATAAGGCGATGCGACCGTCTTTACCAAACGAGACACGGAGGGCGCACCCCATTGTGCCCTCATGATTTGGTGATAATAGTGGGCTACATCACCGAGGCCAGAGCGCGAAGCGGCCGGCCCTGGGACTCGGCCACGCCCGGGTGGGTGACGAACCCGCGATAGGTGTTCACGCCCCGCGCCAGCGGCGGTGAATTCTCGAGCGCGCGTTCCAGCCGGTCGCCGGCCAGCTTGAACACGTACGGGAAGGTGGCGTTGGTAAGGGCAAAGGTGGAGGTGCGCGGCACGGCCGCCGGCATGTTGGTGACACAGTAGTGGATCACGCCGTCCACCTCGAAGACGGGGTCGGTGTGCGTGGTGGCATGCACGGTTTCCGCGCACCCGCCCTGGTCGATGGAGACATCCACGAAGACGGACCCTTTCTTCATGGTGCCGACCATCTTCCGGGTAAGCAACCTGGGGGCCGCGGCGCCGGCGATCAGCACGCCGCCGATTACCAGGTCGGCCGTCCGGACGGCCTCGGCGATGTTGAGGTAGTTGGAATAGAGCGTCGAGATCTGGTTGCCGAAGATGTCGTCGAGGAAGCGCATCTTGGGCATGCTCTTATCGACGATGGTGACGCGGGCGCCGGTGCCCACCGCCATCTTGGCCGCGTTCAACCCCACCGTCCCGCCGCCCAGAATCAGCACTTCGGCCGCCGGCACGCCGGGCACGCCGCCCAGCAGGATGCCGCGCCCTCCGTAGGTCCGCTCCAGGTATTGCGCGCCCACCTGGATGGACATGCGCCCCGCCACTTCGCTCATGGGGGTCAGCAGCGGCAGGGAGCCGTCGGCTTCCTGGATGGTCTCGTAGCCGATGGCGGTGACCTTGCGGTCCAGCAGCGTTTGGGTCAACTCCGGCAGGGGCACCAAGTGCAGGTAGGTGAACAATACCAGGCCCTGGCGCAGAAACGGGTACTCGCTGGGCTGCGGCTCCTTCACCTTCACCACCATTTCCGACCGCTGCCAGACTTCGGCCGCCGACGCCGCCAGTTCCGCACCCGCCTCCTCGTACTCCTGGTCGAGAATGGCGCTGCCCAGGCCGGCGCTTCGCTCCACCAGCGGTTTGTGCCCGGCTTCCACCAGCGCGTGGACGCCGCCGGGCACCAGGCCCACCCGCGATTCATGGTCTTTGATTTCTTTTGGAACTCCGATGATCATGGCTGAGCCTCCGGCGGCTGTAGGCTGTGGGCTGTAGGCTGTAGGTCGTGTGTTGGCAGGTCCACAGCCTACAGCCTACAGCCCACAGCCCACCAGCCTTCCTACAGTTCCCGATCGATTTGCGCCCGCTGCAAGCGGTCGCTGTAGTCCACGTAGATGGATTTCCATTCGGAGAAGGTGTCCAGCGCCGCCGTGCCGGCCTCGCGGCGCCCGTTGCCGGTCTCTTTGGTGCCTCCGAACGGCAGATGGATCTCCGCGCCGATGGTCGGCGCATTGACGTAAAAGATGCCCGTGTACATGTCGCGCATGGCCACGAAGGCCTTGTTGATATCGCGCGTATATATGGCCGAAGACAGGCCGTACACCACCCCGTTGCCGATTTCGATGGCCTGCTCCAAGCCTTCGCAGGGTATCACGGAAACAACCGGCCCGAATATTTCCTCCTGGGCGATGCGCATTTGGGGATCCACGTCTCCGAAGACCGTGGGCTGGAAGAAGCAGCCGCAATCGAAGGCCTGGCCGGTGAGGCGGTTGCCGCCGCACAGCAGGCGGGCGCCTTCTTCCTGCCCGATCTGCACGTATTTTTGCACCGTTTCAAGCTGCTGTTCATTGATGAGCGGCCCCACCTGCGCGCGCGAATCCAGCCCGTCGCCGACGCGCAGCCGTTTGACGCGATCGACGAAGCGCTCCACGAACTCGCGGTACACGGCCTTCTGGACGACCACGCGGCTGGTGGCCGTGCAGCGCTGCCCCGTGGTCCCGAAGCCGCCCCACAGGCAGCCGTCCACCGCCAGGTCCAGGTTGGCGTCCTCCAGGATGATGACCACGTTCTTGCCGCCCATCTCCAGGCAGCAGTGCTTGAAAGTATCCGCGCAAGCCTGGGAGACCTGCCGGCCCACTTCCGTCGAGCCCGTGAAGGAGACGACGCGAACGTCCT
>JAPKYU010000442.1 GCA_026394175.1 Acidobacteriota bacterium
CGCAAAGTCAACCCGCAAGGAATCATCAGCACGCTGGCGGGTAACGGAAGCGTGGGCTTCAGCGGAGACGGAGGGCCCGGCGTGAGCGCCGCGCTGAACCGGCCCACGGAGGTGGCCGTGGACCTCTCCGGCAACGTCTACTTCACGGACACGAACAATCAGCGCGTTCGCAAGGTCAATCCGCAGGGGACCATCACCACGGTGGCCGGCAACGGGGTGCGGGCCTCCGTTGGCGATGGAGGCCCGGCCACTGGCGCGTCACTCTGGGATCCGGAAGGCGTGGCTGTGGATCGGACGGGCAACCTGTACATCGTACAAGGCAGCGTCTTGGACTTCCTCGTCCGGAAGGTCAGCGCCCAGGGGACCATCACCACGCTGGCCCGCGGCTTTTATTTCCCGACGGCGGTGGCCGCGCACGCGGACGGCAATCTCTATGTTGCGGACACCGGGCGTCACCAAATCCGCAAGGTCAGCCCGCAGGGAGCCGTCAGCATCGTGGCCGGCGACGGCCAGGCACGCTTCTTTGGCGATGGAGACCCGGCCACCAGCGCGTCTTTGTATGCTCCCGAGGGTGTGGCCGTGGACGCGGCCGGCAATATCTTCATTGCCGACAAAGGCAACCAACGCCTGCGCAAGGTCACTTCCGGGGGGATCATCAGCACCTTGGCCGGCAGCGGCCGCACGACCTTTTTCGGCGACGGCGGCCCCGCCGCCGCCGCCGGATTCAATGCCCCAATGGGCATGGCACTGGACAGCGCCGGGAACCTGTACATCGCCGACAGCAAGAACCAACGCATCCGCAAAATCAGTTCCGCAGGGATGATCAGCACAGTGGCCGGCAACGGCAGGGTCGGGGATTCCGGGGACGGCGGCCCGGCTATCAGCGCGTCTCTTAATAACCCCGTGGCCGTTGCTGTTGACGCGATCGGTAATATTTACATCGCCGATCAGTCCAACAACCGCATCCGCAAAGTCAACCCGCAGGGGATCATCAACACGGTGGATTTCGGCCAATACTCGTCATACTCCGAACGACCCCAAGACGTGGCCGTGGACACCACCGGCAATCTCTACGCGGCCCTGCCCCAGGCGATCATCAAAGTCAGCCCGCAGGGAACCGTCATCGATATCGACACCGGGTTGTGCCCAGTGGCTGTGGCCGTGGACGCGGGTGGGAATATCTACTGGTTTGACAGGTGCGTCGGCCGTGGCGAGAATGTCTGGAAGAGAACTGTCGACGGACGTGGTGTAGCGGTGGCAGGCGGCGGCCCTTCTCTGGGGGACGGAGGTCCGGCCACCAGCGCGTCCTTGAATTCCCCGCATGGCCTGGCCCTGGACGCAGCCGGCAATCTTTACATCGCGGATACGGGCAACCAACGTATCCGTAAGGTCAATCCCCAGGGAATTATCAGCACGGTGGCGGGCAATGGCCGGGCTGAATTCTTTGGGGATGGCGGCCCGGCCACCACGGCTTCCTTGAACCAACCGAATAGGGCGGCCGTGGACGCTGCCGGCAACCTCTACATCGCCGACACGGGAAACAATCGCATCCGCAAGGTGCTGGCTCAGCCCGCCACCTTCTCCACTTCCCCTACGAGCTTGAGTTTCACGGCCATGTCGGGGTCTGCGACCGTCGGCACCCAGCAACTCACGCTCACCAGCAACATTGTGGGCCTGAACTGGGAGACCAAGGAGGTTCTCACGAACCGTGGCGGCGCCTGGCTGAGCATCTCACCCCAGGTGGGGCAGATGCCGGCCGTCGTTACCGTTTCCGTGGACGCCACCAACCTGGCAGCGGGCACTTACCAGGGGACCATCGAGATCTCCGCGCCGGCTGCGGCGCCCTCGCTGGTCACCATCGCGGTCACCCTGACGGTCTCCTCGGCGCAGCCGGCGATGCTGTCCATTCAGCCTTCCACTTTGAGTTACCAGGTGGTGGCGGGAGGAACGGCGCCGCCGGCCCAGTCATTGCGTATCGAGAACGCGGGAGGAGGGGCGCTGAACTGGAAAGCGCTGGCCGCCACCTTCAGCGGGAACTGGCTGGCCATTTCGCCGGAGTCGGGCAGCGCGCCGGCCGGTATGCAGGTGAGCGTAAGTCCGTCACGGCTGGCGGCCGGCTCCTATTCCGGCACCATCCTGGTGCTTAGCGACAACAACCAGACCGCCACGATACCGGTGAACTTACTGGTTTCCCGGCCGGCGGGAGTGCTCCTGCTCAGCCAGGGCAGCCTGCTGTTCCGGGCCGTTGAAGGCGGCGGGGCGGAGCCGCCGCAAGACTTCGGGGTGTTGAACGTCGGTAGCGGCATTCTGGACTGGACGGCGCGGGCCGCGGAATCCTGGCTGCGTGTTTCCCCGGACAGCGGGCGCAGCGATTCCGGGGCCACCCAGATACCGCTGGTGAATGTCTCGGTGGATCCAACGGGGCTGGCGGCCGGCTTCTACGTGGGCTTGATCCGCGTGACGGCGGTGGCCGCCAACAACTCTCCTCAGGTGCTGCGCGTGGATTTGCAGGTGTTGCCGCGGGGCACCAGGCTGGGCGCCGTGGTGCGCCCCACGGGGCTGATCTTCGTGGCCGCCGGGGGCGGCTCCTCGCCCGGCTCGCAGCAAGTGGTCGTGGCCACCACCGAGTCGGAGCCGGTGGAGTTTCTCAGCCAGCCCATTGGTGGGCAATGGGTGCGCCGCCTGCCGGAGTCAGGCACCGCCGCCCGCGACAACGCTGGGCGCATCGTGGTACAGCCGGAGCTGGGCTCACTGGCGGCCGGCGTGTACCGTGCCGGCTTGACCGTGCTGATGAAGAATGATGGCAGCCTGCACCCTGTGAATCTGCTGTTGCTGGTATTGCCACCGGGCACGGCGATGGCAACGGCGCTTTCCCCACAAGACGTCCGCCCGCTCGATGGGGGCTCGACCTGCACTGCGTCCAAGCTGCTTCTGCAGTTCGCCAGCGTCTTTAGCAACTTCAATGCCGCCGTCGGGTGGCCCACCGTGGCACAAGTGAACGCGCGGGACGACTGCGGCAACCCCGCCACCGGCGGGACCGTAGTGCTGTCGTTTTCCAGCGGCGATCCCGCGCTGACGCTGACGGATTTGAAGAATGGCCAATACCTGGGCGCCTGGCGCCCCAACAGCGTCAGTCCGCAGGTGGTGGTAACGGCCCGAGGCTCCTGGCGCGGCCTGGAGGGGCAAGCCATGGCCACGGCACAGGTAGGCACTACACCCAACCCGCAAGCGAACATACTGAGCCAAGGGGGTGTGGTGCTGGGCGCCGGGTTCGAGCGCGGCCCACTGGCGCCGGGCAGCATCGTGGCCTTGTTTGGGCGGAATTTGGCGGCGGCCGACAGGTCCGCCGCCAGCCTGCCGTTGCCACGTTCGATGGACGGGGTGCGAGTGCTGATCGGCGGCATTGAAGCGCCGCTGTTCTATGTAGGCCCCGGACAGGTGAATGCCCAGGTGCCGTTTGAGCTGAGTCCGGATCGGCAACTGCAAGTGTTGGTGGAGACCCGCGGCGTGCCCAGCGCGCCCGAGCCACTGCAGACCGCCGAAAACCGCCCCGGCCTCTTCACCCTGGGTGGGGCGTTTGGCAACCAGGGCGCGATCTTGATTGCCAACACCGACCGCTTGGCGATGCCAGCGACACCCAACATTCCCAGCGAGCCGGCGCAAACGGGCAGCATCGTTTCGATTTTCTGCACCGGCCTGGGGGCCACCGAACCGGCGGTGGCCTCGGGTGAGCCGGCGCCAGCCAGCCCGTTGGCCATGGTGAAAACGCCGGTGACAGCCACCATCGACGGCCAGCCAGCGACCGTGAGTTTTGCAGGGCTGGCGCCGGGTTTTGTGGGTGTCTACCAGGTAAACGTGCAGGTGCCCGCGGGCATCACTCCGGGCGATGCCGTGGCGGTTGTTCTCTCCCAGGGCGGCTTCCGCAGTAACGTCGCGACCATTGCGGTTCGGTAGGACGTTCCCGACAGGTAGTCCGTCGCCAAAGCGCAAAAATGCGCTCGCGGCAGCAGCCACCAGCGCCTGGTCACTCGATGCGCTTCCAGGCGATGACTTCGTAGCGCGGCCCCAGCCCCGCGCCCGAGCGCCGCACCGAGCCGGAATTGCCGGCGCCGTCCCACCTCAGGCGCACTTCGGTCAAACCGGGATCCAGGGCGCCGTCGTCTTCGAACAAGGTTCCGGCGACGGTTCCGCCGCCATAAGCCAGCGCGGTGATGCGCCAACTCCTGGGGTCCGCGGTGTGCTGTGTGGGTTCGGCCAGCGGCAGCAGCGTCCCTGCCCTGACGAACAGCGGAATGCGCTCCAACGGGACCGGGATTGTCACGCGCTGCCTGCCGGCGTGCCGTTCCCCGGTCCAGTAATCGAACCACTCGCCCTCGGGCAGGTAGACGGCGCGCTCCGCTTCCCCGGCCACCACCGGCGCGACCAGAAGACCGTCGCCCATCAGGTACTGGTTGTCGATGCGCCAGGTCTGCGGATCGTCCGGATAGTCCATGACCAGCGCGCGCAAGGGCGGCAGCCCCTCGCGGCGGTACCGGACAAAGGCGGCGTGCAGGTAGGGCACAAAGCGCATGCGCAGCTCCATCACGGCGCGGCAGCGCGCTTCCGTTTCTTCCCACTTGGGGTCAAACTGCCCGGCGTTATTGGCCTGCCGGTTCACCTGCTTCCATGGCGGGTTCTTGATATACCAGGCGTTCAGCAGCGCCATGGGCGAGAAGACCACCACCTGCAACCGGCGAATCAGGTCCTCGGTGGTCTCCGCGTTGCGAAGCTCGGGAGTCCAGAGCAGCCCCGAAAACCCGGCGTTCGCCAGCCCCCGGATGAATTCCCGGTGATCGTAGAGATCGCTGTACAGGACGTAGGGATAGGGCGCCGCCAGCGCCTGCGAGGAGCGCACCAGGCCGTAGGTGCGCATCCCCCGCTTCTCGAAAATACCCTGGATGGTGTCCTGGTAGCGCAGCCCGAACAACGAGTGCATCTGCTCGCCGTCGGCCCCGGAGGGGAACGCGCTCACCTCGGGAAACGACCAGGCCCCGGTGAAGTCCGAGTTGTCGCACTCATCGATCTTGTAGCCCGACACGCCGATGGCCACGTGCTTTGCTTCGTGGAACTCGGCGAATATCTTTCGCGCCTCGGGCGCCAGAAAGTCGGGCACAATCCCGCCCCACACTTCGTAGTCCCCCGAGTGCGGGAGCAGGGCCTCGTAAATCGGAGAGGTCGGATGGGTGAAGGCGTGTTCCCAGAGGTTCAGGCGATAATGCTCTTCGCTGAGTTTGCGCGCCATGGCCGCCGGCTCGGGGAACTTCTCGCTCCAGGTGAACGAGCAGGAGTAGGCGTGGCTCAGCCAGCTCGCTTCCAGGCCGAACACGTCGCAAGGTATGCGGCGCTCGCGGAACTCGGCCGCCAGCTTGAGCACCTCGGCCTGATCGTAGTCCGACTTGCAGCGGTACCACATGCCCAGACCCCAGCGCGGCGGCAGCGCGCCTCCGCCGGCGAACAGGTTGTAGCGCTGGACGGCCAGGCGCATGGTGGGGCCGCCGAAGACGTACACGTCCACGCCCTCGGCCTGCGGGATTTCCACCAGCATCTCGCCCGGCTCGCCCATGCGATACCGCCGGTAGGCAACCGCCAGGTCGTTAGGCGCGACACCGGCCGGGTCTTTGGGAACCGCCGCCGGCCTGGGCCGCTCGGGTTTCCGGCGCTGGTTGCCGCAATAGAAGGTCGCATAGCGGGCGGTATCGACCAGCACGCCGTAACCGCGCGTGGTCACATAGAAGGGGACCGGAGCGTGCGAATCGCCGGAATCCATTTTCGGATCGGCGTTGACCCGGAGTTTCTTCTTCAGCCCGCGCTGGATGAAGGACTGCAACTGGAGCCCAAGACCGTAGACGATCTCTTTCGGCTCCAGCGGCGCCCTCACCAGGTACCCGCGACGGGTCGCCATGCCACTCACCGGGACCGGACAAGCGCCGACCGGCGGCAGCGCGGCAAGTCCCGAGGCCGCCGGGGGGTAGCGCCGGGTGGCGGCCGGCGTGATTTTTTCCGGCGTTCCCAGCGTGAACTTCCAGACTCCGGGGTAAACCTCCTTGGCCGCGCCAGCCGTGGTGGCTGCTCCGCTGCCCTTCGCCTCCAAGGCGGTGGCGGCTGCCGCCAATGACAGAAAATCTCGTCTCCGCATGTGTCCTTCCGCCAGCAGACGTCGCCATTTCCGGCCTTCGCGCACAAGTTAATTCTCCGAGAAGTGTGATTGCTTAGCGGGATAAGACATGGCCACAGCGCGGCCCAGCCAGCAGGTCCAAGTTGCAGGTTCGAAGTTGAATACGCCTTAGTCAACAACAGGAGTCTCCTCAACTATTTCGGCAGCTTTTTTACGGCTTGTGTATTGTTTTGCGCCCCGGGCGGGGATAAGATAAGGCAGAAAGAGAAGAGGGCGGGCTCAGGGGTGGCGCCGCTGATTGTTGGAAGGGGTGGCACCGAACACCGAGCGGCGGTGCTTGAACTCGAAAGCTCGAACAAATAGTGATGGCCGACCCCCAGGCACACTCGGAGCGCCCGGACGCCGCTTCGGTCGAGGGCTTGGTTGGCAAAACAGTACGGCGGTTTGCCATCCGCGCGCTGCTCGGCCAGGGTGGCATGGGCGAAGTGTATCGCGCCGATGACACCAGGCTGAACCGCCCGGTGGCGCTCAAGCGTATCGCGCCGGCCTGGCGGGCGGATGAGACTTACCGCCGCCGCTTTTTGAAAGAAGCCGAACGCGCTTCCCAGTTCACCGACCAGCATATTGCCGGCATCTACGACGTATTCGAGGAAGCGGGCGAGATCTTCCTGGTCATGGAATACGTCGAGGGACGGACGCTGCGCGACCGCCTGCGGCGCGGAACGCCGGATGCGCCCTCGGTCGCCGCCGCCTCGCCCGCCGGCGGCAAGGCGCTCGGCACCGACGAGTTCCTCAACATCGCCACGCAATGCAGCGAGGCCCTGGTGGCGGCGCACAGCTACGGTATCATCCACTGCGACATCAAGCCCGAAAACATCATGCTGACGGCGGAGGGCCGGGTGAAGATCCTGGACTTCGGCGTGGCCAGGCGCGCTCCGGTTGCCGACCAGAACACAACCGTGGACAGCCTGACGACGCTGCCGGGCTCTTCGGGAGGCACGCCTGCCTACATGGCGCCGGAGATCCTGTTGCAGAAGGATTTCGACGCCCGCGCCGACATCTTTTCGCTCGGGGTCGTCTTCTATGAGGCGCTGACCGGGCAACACCCGTTTGCCGCCGCCGGCCTGATGGCCACCTGCAACCGCGTCCTTCATGAAACACCCGCGCCGCTCAGCCAACAGAACCCCATGGTTGCCGCGGGGCTGGAGGGCATTGTGGCCAGGATGCTGGCCAAAGCTCCTGCAGAACGCTACGGATCGGCCGCCGATCTGCTGGCCGATCTGCGCGCTGTCCAACGTGAGCCGGCTGCGCCGGCCGCAGCGCCCCAACCTGCCCCGGCGGGCAAGGCGGGGCGGCTCAAGCGATACGCGAGGCGTATGGCCTGGATCGCGGCTGCCCTGGCCGTAGCCGTCGCGCTGGCTGTCGCCATCGTTCCCTCAGCCCGCCAAAAAGTTATGCAGTGGCTCGCGACGCCCAGCGCCATCCCGGGCCAGAAACATGTAGCGGTACTGCCTTTCCAGAACGTGGGCGGCGATCCGGCCAACCAGCCTTTCTGCGACGGCCTTACCTACGTGCTCACCAGCAAGCTCACACAACTGGAGCAGTTCCAGGGCTCGTTGTTCGTGGTGTCGGCCGCCGACGTTTTGAAACAAGGAATCAATACGGTCGAGGTCGCTCGGAAGCAGTTTGGCGTGAACCTGGTCCTCAGCGGAAGTGTGCAGCGCACGGGCGACAAAGTGGTGCTGACGGCCAGCCTGGTGGATGCTTTTACCCTCCGGCAATTGCGGGCCTTGGACCTCAGCGCCTCTATTGACGATCCCTTGGCTTTGCAGAAGGACGTGGCGGTCAAGGTGGCAGAGATGCTGCAGGTCGAGCTGAAGCCGCAAGTCGAACGGCTGTGGGGCATCGGCGCCACCGGTGTGGCGCGCGCACACGATTCCTATTTGCAGGGCTGGGGCTACTTCCAGGATTACGACAAACCCGAGAACGTCGATCGCGCCGTCGAGCTCTTCCGGCGCGCACTGGAACTGGATCCCAAGTACGTCCTGGCTCATGCCGTCCTGGGGCAAGCCTACGTGCAAAAATTCAAGACCACGTCGCAGAGCAAGTGGCTGGATGAAGCGCTGGCTTCCTGCGAGCGGGCCACGCAGTTGGGCCCCGAGGTGGCGGACGGCTACACCTGCCTGGCCCTGGTCCACATTCAGCAGGGGAAGTACGAACAAGCGGAGGAGGAATTGGAGCAGGCCCGCCGTCTGGGCCAGCCCAGTGAGCTGGCCTATCGGGGTCTGGGACAGTCTTATGAGCGGCAGAACAGGCTGGAGGAGGCTGAAAAGGCCTATCAGCACGCCATCAACGTCCGCCCCAATTACTGGGCCTGCTACAACTGGCTTGGCATTTTCTACCTCAAGCACGGGCACAACGCCCAGGCGGCCCGCATGTTCGAGCAGGTGGTCGTGCTTTCACCGGACAACATTCTCGCCTACAGGAACCTGGGCGGCGCCTACCTGCTCGACGGCCATTACGAGAAGAGCATCAAGGCCTCGGAACACTCCATCGCCATCCAGGATAACGCCGGGGCGCGCAGCAACCTGGCCTTCGTTTACTTCAATCTCCGGCGCTTTGGCGAGGCGGTCGATACGCAGGAGGCAGCCGTCAGACTGGGCCGCGCCGATCACACCATGTGGGGAAACCTGGGCGACATCTATTGCTGGGCGCCGGGAATGCGGGAGAAGGCGGCGGAAGCCTACCAGAAGGCGCTCTCCCTGGCCGACAAGAAGCTGGAAGTGAATGCGCGCGATGGGCCTCTGCTGGCCTCCACCGGCTTGTATCAGGCCATGTTGGGCGAACGAAAGGCGGCGTTGGATCGCCTGCGGCGGGCGGTCGCCCTGGCTCCCGATAACCAGGACGTTCGATTTAAGGAGGCGCGTGTGTACAGCCAGTTCGGTGAAACCAATCTGGCGCTCCGCGCGCTGGAAAAAGCGCTGGCTGCGGGATACTCGGCGGCCGACGTGCACGACACGCCTATTTTCGACAACCTGCGCACTGATCCTCGTTTTCAAGGGCTGATCAAGGGCAAGTAGGCCAAAGGTCCCTGCTCCAGGCGACCGTCCACAAGAATCCAAGGCAAGGTCCTCGGGCGCCGGAAGGCGATTACATGAACGACGGAGGTTGCGATGACTAAAAGAGACAGGGGAATCCGAGTCGGAAAGAAAGTTTGGAGGGGAGTCAAGCTGCACACCGCAGGCGGTGTGGCGAAAGCCACGCCCAATTCGGCCTCTATGAGCAGACATGATCTGCTCGCATGGCATTCGGGCGACGGGGGCGCATACACGGTCCAATTCAAGGCCGATAGCCCGTTTGGGCAAAAGGAATTCCAGGTTCCGGTGGGAGGCGCGGTTGTGACCGGATCGGTGAGGCTGAATGAGCCCGGTCACGGCGCAAAGTACGAATACAGGGTCTTCCCCGGCGGCGTCGATCCGGATGTCAGCGTGGACGACTGAAGAGCAGACCGACGGAACCAGACAACCCCAGAGCGCAGAGGCGGCCGAGCCTGGCGGCGGGCCGGATTCCCGTCAGCCGTGCCGGAAGCCTGGGGGGTGTTGTTGTGCGCGCCGAACCCGGCGGGGAAATGGGCGACTGGGCCGCGACCGCAAGGGCGCGTACCAGTGCGGGCAGGACTTCGCCGGATACCCGGACGCTGGGCCTGAGAAGCCTCGATCTGTCGCTGCCCGAAAACTTTTCGCTGACCGAGCGGCTGACGCTGCAGTTTCGGGCCGAGACCTTCAACGCCTTCAACAGAAAGGCTCCTCTCCCAAAAGTGTGAAGGCCCGCGCCCATTGGGGGTTGCTTGATCCTCCATGGATTCGGTCACCGAAACCAAGCCCGCTCATATCGGCTTGGCAAAAAGTGCGGGAGGGCAAGCCAACGATTTCAAGGCCAACCTTGGCAGCGTCGGTGTCCCCCCGGGCAGGACCGTCGTGCGCCGACGAGATGGGCGGCCGGGACGGCCGCGCTCCATGACCGCAGCCGCCGCCAGCCGGAGGTTACTTCGCTCAGGGCCCAAGTCGCTGGCCCTCACGGGGCTGGCGCACCAGCTTGCCCCGCGCCGCACGTCTTGCCGGCGCCACAAGTTGCGCAGCGTGCTAATCTGGATGTGGCAAGTGAAAGCCGGATGACCAGATGAAACTGAAAGTTGTGGTTCACGACGCCGAAGAGGGCGGCTATTGGGCCGAAGTGCCCGCTATCCCCGGCTGCGCCACCCAAGGCGACACCTTCGAGGAGTTGCTTCAGAACATCTATGAGGCGGTCGAAGCCTGTCTGTCGGTCGAGTTGCAGGCACCCAAGCCGACGGAGAGGCAGCGTGTACTGGAAATCGCCATATGAAAAGCGTCACCGGCCGTGAGCTTGCACGACTGCTCGAAAAACACGGCTGGGCGTTGCTTCGAATCCACGGCAGCCACCACGTCTATGGCAAGCCGGGGAGCGTCGTCAGGATATCAGTTCCTATACACGGCAGCCGCCCCGTCAAGATCGGGTTGCTCAAGCACCTTCTGAGGCTGGCCGGGTTGCCGGAGACATCGGTCTGACCACGACCGGGATTCCGCATCGGACCGATCGTGAGAGAGTGTGTCTTCATGTTAGGGCTTCAAGCCCCTCGCCTTGTGCCGCAGCGTGAAGCCGAGCGTCATAACTCAAGAGCAGCAGCTCCGGAAACTGATCCTGGAGGCTCTTGGCCGTCGCCAGATGCCATAAGTCCGCGGGGCGAATTTGCGACCGGCAGGGCCGGGTCAAACTGCGGTGAGCCGGGGACCGGGTTGCCGCGGCTGCGAAGTGAAGGACCGGATTCCCACCCTTTGCTGCTCGCCCCGCAAACCCGGCGGCTGCTCGCAGCAAAGGGCGGGGCGCCCGGCGCGCTGTTTCATGTTGGCCGAGATGGCGGTGCCATGGAGCGTGGGCCACCCGCCCAATGAGCCACCAATCAGCCACCCAAAATCGTGACAGGGACCGGCACCAGGCGTACAATTACCTCCCTTGCACAGGCAAGTCCTGTCCAGTCAACGCAATCCGTCCTGGGGTGGGGCAATGCCGGGCTGTGACACTGCCATCGCCTGTGACCTTCTCTTATCCTCTTATCCGAGAATTCTCGGGGAATTCTCTTGCGGGGTGCCCGCGGTAGGGGACAATAAGCCCGCGGAGGTGGTGTCCCCATGAGATTCTTGGGGGCGTTCTTGCTGCTGCTGGTGTTCGCCGCATGGCTCCCGGCCCAGGACTTCCGGGCCACGTTGAACGGCACGGTGACGGACTCTTCGGGCGCGGTGGTTCCCAATGCGCAGGTTGAGGTCCGGAATATCGAGACCAGGGAAGCTCGCAAGGCGGTGACGCAGGCCAATGGCCAGTTCAGCGTTCCGTTGCTGCCGCCGGGGACCTACACGGCATCGGCCCAGGCCCCCGGCTTCAAGAAGGTCCTTCGCGAAAACATCATCCTGCGCGCCGGCCAGGCCTTCGGTATCGAGCTGAGGCTGGAGCCGGGAACCGTCACCGAGCAGATCGTGGTCAGAGCGGAAACGCCGCTGCTGGAGACGGAGAAGGCCGACCGCGGCACGGTCATCGACACGGCCCGCATCACCGGACTGCCGCCGGTGAGCCGCAACCCGGTGATGCTTTCGGTGCTGGTGGCCGGGGTGACGTTCCGCGGAGGTTCCAACCGGGTGTTCGACCAGTCCTCCATCGACCAGTGGTCGGTCAACGGCTCGCCCAGTACCCTCTCCAGTTCTTTTATTCTCGATGGCGCGGCCAACAAGGCGCTCCAGGGGCAGAACTACATCGGGTACGTTCCGGAGCCCGAGGCGCTCCAGGAAGTCCGCATCCAGACCAATTCCTACGACGCGCAATACGGCAACAACGGCGGCGGCGTGGTCAGCATGACGCTGAAAAGCGGCACCAACGCCCTGCACGGCAGCGCCTACTACTATCGCAAGGACGCCCGGTGGAATGCCAACAACTTCCAGAACAACCGCACCGGCGTGAAAAAAGGCCCTGCCGTCACCAAGCAGCCCGGCTTCCAGCTTGACGGCCCGGTGTTCCTTCCGCGAATCTACGACGGGCGCAACAAGACCTTTTTCATGGTTTCCTACGAGGACTACTATGACCGTGTTGCCAACTCCCGCAGGGACTCGGTTCCACAGCCGGAATTCCTGACCGGCGACTTCAGCAGGCTGGCGGATGCGCAGGGCCGCAAGATCACGGTCTACGACCCGGCCAGCGGCCGCCTGGTCGGAAGCACCTGGACGCGCGACCCCTTCGTGAACAACATAATCCCGGCCAACCGGCTCGATCCCATCGCCCAGAAGACCCTGAGCTACTTCCCCAAGCCCAACGAGCCCAGCGGTCACGGTCCCAGCCAGGGATACTCGGCCGGCAATCTGTTCCAGCCGGCCGGCGGGAAAGCCGATCCCACCAACGATTTCTGGAACTTCGCCGCCAAGGTCGATCAGAACTTCGGAGCCAGAGACCGGATCTTCGGCCGCTTCGGGGCCAGCAAGCGGAAGGAGCACAAGAACACCACCGGCCTCAACGATGCCCCGGGAGAAGGCGAATCGTACACCTCCCGCGTCAACCGCGCCATCGTTGTGGACTGGGTCCGCACCCTGTCGCCCACGCTGATTTTCAACACCAACTTCTCCTACAACCGTTTCGTGCAGACCTCCAGCGCCGACGACAACAATGGCTTCGATATTACGACGCTCGGTTTCTCGAAGACCCTGGCGGGCCAGATTTTCAACCCCTATGATTTCGGCATTTACACCTTCTCCGGATACTCGCAGTTGGGCTGGGACCCGCGTCTGAGCATCAGCAACGAATGGGGCATGACTCCCAACGCCCACTGGATTCGCGGCAGTCACAAAGTACACTTCGGCGCGGAGTTGCGCCTGACCCAGCTTGCGGTCAAGGACCAGGGCCAGCAGTTCCTTCTGGCGTCCACCGCGGGCTTCACGCAGGCCAACTATTTGCAGAGCGACGCCCTGAGCGGCAACAGCCTCGCCAGCTTCCTGCTGGGAGCGCCGAACAGCGGCCAGGCGCGCTTCCCCGCCCAGACGTACTCGACGTACAAGTACCTGGCGCCGTACGTGCAAGACGACTGGAAAGTGACCCGGCGCCTGTCGCTCAACCTGGGCCTGCGGTACGACTTCCTGGTGCCTCCCACGGAGCGGTTTAACCGCACCACTGTGGGCTTCGACCAGACCCACGTCAACTCCGCCAGTTCCCTGATCGACCGGACCAGGTACCCCGATGTGCCCACCCTCTACGGAGGCTTGCTGTTTGCCGGCGTCAACGACCAGCCGCGGCGGGCCATCAACATGTACTGGGGCGCCATTCAACCCCGCCTCGGAGTGGCGTACCGGATCAAGGACTGGCTGGTGTTCCGCGGCGGCTGGGGCCGCACCTACATGAACTTCCAGGGCAACGGACAGATTCAGCCATCCGGCTTCGCCTTCACCAATACCATGAACACCAGCAACGACGGGGGACGGACGCCGGTCGCCGGATTTCTCCAGAATCCGTTCCCCAGTGGAACGCGTCTGCCCTATGGCGCGGCTCAGGGTGACCAGACATTCCTGGGCAGCGGTTTTACCTACTCGAACCGGAACTTTACTCCTGCTTACATCAACGCGTTCTCGGCCGGCTTCCAGGTCCGGCTGCCGATGGAGTCGTACCTCGATGCCTCCTACGTCGGCACCCGGGGCGTGAATGTGGAAACCAGCGTTTCAGTCAACAACATGTCCCTGGCTGCGCGGCGGCAGTGCGACTACTACGAAGGCGCCACCAGCCAGACGTACTGCACCACGAACATTGCCAATCCGTTCCTGGGGCTGGCTCCGTGGTTTGGCTCAACGCTATACTCTTCGACCCAGATCCAGCGCAGTCAGCTCCTGCAAACCTTCCCCGCCTTCGGTTCCCTTACCGAAAACGCCCGCAACGACAACAGGTCCTGGTACAACGCCTTCCAGATGACATTCGAGACGCGACGGAAAGGCGGATTGAACCTGATCTTCACCTTGACCTTCTCCAAGCTCATCACCGAGAGCGGCTATAACGACGTCCAACAGGGGATCAAGAACCGCGGGCTGGACGGCGGCGACATCCCGCGCCGCGCGACCATGGGTGGAGTCTATACACTGCCCTTCGGAAAGGGGCGCAAGCTGCTGAACACGCCGCACCCCGTCATCAGCCGCCTGGTCGGGGGTTGGGAACTGGGCTGGATCGGGCAGTGGAGCGCGGGCACGCCGCTTGGGTTCCCCAGCGGCAGCATGCTGTACGTCAAGGACGCCAGGCTTCCCAACGTGGACTGGGGCGCGGAACGGGTAAACGTCCTGCGGCCCTGCGTGGCGCAGTGGAATACCAACAACACCATCACCCTGCAGCCCTTCAGCGCCGCCGCCGGGTGTACCGATTACAATTTCCTGATCCTGCCCACGTACGCGCCCAGACAGGTACCCGGCTCCTTCCCGAACCTGCGGAATTACTCGTACCCCAACCTGGATTTGTCGTTGAGCAAGAGCACGGCCATTACGGAGCGGATCCGGCTTCAGTTCCGCGCCGACGCCTACGACGCCGCCAACAGCGTGGGGCGCGCCACGGCCGCCGTGGGCACCACCGATACCAACTTCGGGAGCGCGCTGAAACTCAACAGCCGCAGCGATACATACCGCACCATCCAGTTGTCGCTCAAGCTGCTGTTCTAGCACCTCGGCGGCAGGGGCAACGATGTGCCGGGCACTCAGTAACCCTCGGCACTTTCCAAAAACTGAAGGTCCCCGTCCACCACACCTGCTGCCTTTCCGGCTTCGGCCGCGTCCGGCGCGCTCAGGAAAGCCCGGGCCTTCTCGACGCTGCCGACCTCGAACACGAAGAACACATTGTTTGGCTCAGCCAGGCTTCGCCAGAGTTGCAGCAGATGCAGCCCCGCGGCGCGGTGCGCTGGAGCATGGGAATCGAACACCCGTTTCCACTTGGCAAAATCGGCCACTCGGTTGCGGCATAACATGTAGATCATGGGGCTCCGAGTCTCCTCTTATCCGGCCAGCGGCTTGGCGCCGAACCCTGCGCCGGGGCCGGCGCTCTACGGTTTCAAAATGCGGTGGGCGATGATTTCGAACCCGGGCGCCACGTTTACCACCAGTTTGGTCCGCAACAGAGCTTCAAAATACGGGATCGGGGTCTTCTTCTGAATTCCCAGGCGAGCCAGCAGCTTGGCCATCGAGGTTTCATCGCAAATGACGTGTCCCCCTGCCTCCCCGGAAGACATGTCAGTGCCGATAACCACCAGGGCGGTCCCTTCACCAATCGGCTTCGGCAGGTATGCGATCACGCAGTAGCCCTGGATCGTGTATTCCACGGGATAGCTTTTCTGCTCGCCGGGCCAGGGCGAGCGGTTGAGGATCGTGCCGCGGCGCGCCGGCCCTTCCTCGAAGTAGCTGTAACGGAAGTTCATGCGGTCTTCGAACAGCTCCACCCAGGGATTCCCTTTCTTGTGGCCCAGCAGGATGACGTTCTCGGTGGCCCCGGGAAGCATCCGAAAGTCCCGGGCAAAGACAACGCTCATGGGGATCTGATACCGGGTGCTCAGCGGCGACATTTCGCGGATGACATCGGCCTCCTGGACCGGAGTCAGGTGCGTTCCGGTGATGTGGTCGGCGAGGGCGCGTATCTCCGGGTTCTTCACGTAGGTCTTGATAAGGTCCGTTGGATAGGTTCGAAATCGATAGTCGTTCAGCTCGGCAGCTCGATGACCACGGGTTCCTCGCGCCCTTCGCTCAGGAAATACTGCACCAGCTTCTTGCGAAGCTGCGAGACCTGCACCCGCACGATGGTGTCGGCGCTGGAATCGTAGTCCGGCGGCCTCCCGAACACCTGCACCCCGATGTGGTGTTCGGAAATGGAACAGTGCGGGTCCTTCAGAACCGAGTGGCAGAGGTACAGCAGCAGTTCCCGGAGCCGTGGCGAGCGGTGGAACGAGGCGCTGGCCGCCATCCGCTCGACCAGCATCGAGCGGGCCGCGGCGGGCAATCCCGCGGCGCCGGATGCCGCCGCGTTCGAGTTGGAGGGCCCTGCCATTGGCGCGCTTGGCGGATGATACCACACGGCCACGGGCGGCTGGAGCGCGGCAGGCCACAGGCCGCAGGCTACAACAGGTCAGCGGTGCTTTCGCCGCTCCCATTCACCCCTGTAGCCTGTAGCCTTTTTCTCAGAACGTCACTTTCAGCGCGAACTGCCAGGAGCGCGGCGGCTCCTGGGCGGTGATCGTTCCGAACGCGCCGCTGGTGGGCGTGGTGTTGGGCCCGCGCAGCACCGGGTGGTTGGTGACGTTGAAGCACTCCGCCCGGAACTGCGTGGTCATCCGCTCGGTCACCTTGAAGCTCTTGATGGCCGAGAGGTCCCACCGTGATTGCGGATCGACCCGGACGCCGCTGAAGCGCAGCGGGGCGGTGCGAATGTTGCTCCCCAGTTGCTGCGCGCTGTTGCGGTTGAAGGCGTCGAGATTGAACCAACGGTCCACGGTGCGCTGGTCGGCCGGCAGCGCCACGTTGCCGGAAAGATAAATGTAGTTGCCGAAGCCGATCGGTTGGCCGCTCTGCTTCTGCATCATGCCGTTGAGCTGCCAGCCGCCGGCGATGAAGTTCAGCGCCGGATGCCAGTTGGCGCCGAAATGGCGCTTGCGCCCGAAGGGCAGCTCCCACTGCCCGCTCCAGACCAAGCGGTGCATGCGGTCGATATCAGAGAGCGAGCGATAGGGCATGGGATCCTGGGCATTGAGGAACGCCGTTGCCTCCATGGTTTTCGACCAGGTGTAGCCCCACTGCATGGTGTAGCCGCGCGACCAGCGCTTCTCGCCGCGCACCTGCAGCGAGTGGTACCAGGAGAAGCCGGCCGGGTCGTAACTGATGTTGACGCTGCTGAACTGCGGATAGGGCAGCAGCAGGCCGTTGCGGCTGCGCGTGGCGCCGGTGTAAATCGCGTCGGTGCCCCGGAACGGATCGGGGAAGGTGGCCCCCAGGAAATCGATGGTTTTCTGGTCGCGAGTAGGCAGGGTGCTGAGGTACTGCGCCGGGACGTAGTTGACGTTGCGGGTCACTCCCAGCCGGGTGGTGCGGTTGCCCACGTAGGTCGCTTCCAGCAGGAAGCGGGCGGGCAACTCATGCTGGAGCCCGAACGACCAGCGCTGCGCGTACGGCTGCTTGCGTTCCATGGGGAAGAAATTGACGGTCTGGCCCAGGTTGGTCGAGAGGCCGCCCTGGACCCCCAGCGGCGGATACAGGCCGGTGGGGAACGGGTTGGCTGTCCAGGCCGCGTAAGTCTGGCCATTGTCGGGCGACGGCTGGATGGGAGTCGAGCGGCTGAAGCCGTCCTGGATGGTGTTGGTGTAATTCACGCCGATCGAGGCATAGAAGACCCCGTACCCGGCGCGAATCACCGTTTTCCGGTGCGCCTGGTAAGCCAGACCAACGCGCGGCGCCAGGTTGAACTTCTGCCCGCCCCAGTAGGTGCGCGGGTTGGGGCTGACATTGGCAAAGGTCAGTCCGCCCTTCACTTTAAACTGGCTGGTTGACATTTCCGGAATCGGGTTCAGGGCATAAGCCGTCTTCACCGTGGCTTCAATGGGGCTGGCCACGTCGGCCGCGAAGTGCACCACGGCGCGGTTGTAACGCTCGGTCATGGGTGATTCGAATTCGTAGCGCAGGCCGAGGTTCAGCGTGAGCTTGCGCGTCACCTTGTAGTCGTCCTGCAGCCAGAGCCCGAAATACTTGTCCTGCTCGGCGTGGCTGGCGGAGCGAGTCATGGTGCCGGCGGGGATGCCTGTCAGCAGCGCGGTCAGCTCGCCTCCGCTCGCCGGCGAGGACGATGTGTCGTTCAGCCTCGTGTATGTCGCGGCGAAACTGAAGTCCGGCACGATATCGGTCTGATAGCGGTTGCGGAACTCCCGGTACACCCGGAATTCCGGCCCGAACCGGAAATTGTGATTGCCCCGCGGCCGGGTGAAGGTGGCGCCAAACGAGTGGGTAATCGAGGAAGTGGTCCCATCGCCGGTCTCCCAGTTGCTCAATTGCGTCAAGTTGCCGACCCCTATGCGCGGAATGGTGGCCAGCCCCGCAGTCGTCAGCTTGAGAAAGTCGGCCGAGAAGCCCAGCGACGAGAGGTCGAAGCCGCGGCTCACCCGGTGCTCCGGGAACTCTTGCGCCGTCGCGCCGTAACGGAAGTTCCCCAGGAAGGTCGGGCTGAACACGTAGACGTCGTCAAAAGCCACGCCGCGATTGATGCGGTTCAGGATGATGCCGTTGACGTCGTTGCCGAAGTTGCGGTTTTTGTCCTCCTGCCAGTAGTCGCGGTGCACCCGCAGGAAGACGCGGTGCTTCTCGCTGAAGGCGTGATCGATGCGCCCGATCGTCGTCCAGTAGTCTTCGATGGCCTTGCCCGCCAGGAAGAAATTGTTCTGGAAATCGCGCGTGCCGGGCTGGTTGGGCAGCGGCCACAGCTTCAAGATATTCTGGCCCACCTTGTCCAGCCGGGCGGTGGGAATGATGTTGCCCGCGAACGGGTCGCGCTGGTAGCGTCCGCTCACCAGCTTGGTGGTCAGCGGGTCGTAGACCTGGTAGGTGGAGCCCAGCGCCAGCAGGCCGGACAGGTCGCCGCGCCGCATGGCTTCGGTGGGCACCGTCGAAGTCTGCGTGCCCACGTTCGGGTCGCCGAACTTGTTCGCCTCCCAGGCGAAGAACCAGAAGGTCTTGTTCTTGCCGTTGTAAATCTTGGGGAGGATCACCGGAGAGCCGCCCGAAAGGCCGTAGCGGTTGTCCTGGTACACGGACATGACGCGCTGGCCGGGCTTGGCCGAGCGGTTCTGGAAAATCGTGGGCGCGTCCAGGGCCGAGTGGCGCAGCCATTCGTGCGCCTCGCCGTGGAACGTGTTGGTGCCACTCTTGGTACTCACGTTGACCACGGAGCCGATCGTGTGGCCAATGGCGGCGTCGAACATCGAAGTCTGAATCTTGAACTCGGCGATGGCGGTTTGTGGCGGCGAGAACGCCACGCGCGGCGAAGTGCCGTCGGAATAAGTGTTGGACACGCCGTCGATGGTGAACTCATTCCCGTAAATTCCGCTGCCGTCGGTGGAGAACTGTGACGGCGCGTTATTGAACGGCGCCTTGCGCAGCCGCATATCGGTGCCGTTGACCGTGCCGGGCGCCAGGTGCACCAGGTCCATGGCATTGCCGGCGAACAGTGGCAACTCCATGACGCGGCGCTCGTCCACCACCTGGCCGAGCGAGGCTTCGGCAGTGGCC
>JAPKYU010000392.1 GCA_026394175.1 Acidobacteriota bacterium
GCCGTTAGCAGGCCTCCCCCGTACCTTCCGCTCAGGGGAGTTCGTCGAAGAACTCCCCCTTCCTAATCCCCAGTCGGGCCCGGCCCCAAACCGGACAAAGCCCGAAGGCGGGCAAGCAATTCCCTCTCTTCGTTTTTCCCCCTGACGATGGTAAGCTTTGGCGCGGCAAAACTCCGGCACTGGAGAGGAACGACGATGTTTCGCTGGACAAGAATTGCGTGCGTGCTCACGATGATTGGGACGCTGGCGGCGGGGCAACAACCGGCCGCGCAAAAGCAGCAACCGGCAGCCAAGAAGCAGCCGCGGCCCGCGCCCGATCCCAAGCTGTTCGGCCCGCAGTGGGTCGCGTTGTTCAATGGCAAGGACCTGACCGACTGGGTGAACATCGGTGAGGAAAAATGGGTGGTGGAAAACGGCGCCATCTATGGAGAGGGCGTCTCCACCAAGTACGGCTACCTCGCTACCGACAAGGATTACAAGGATTTCGACCTGAGCCTGCAGTTCAAGTGCGAAGGCCCGGGCAACAGCGGCGTTTACATCCACACCCGCTTCAAGCCGGGCACAGTCGATGTTTCCGAGGGCTACCAGGTGGAGATCGACCGCACCCTGAACCACCATACCGGCGGCCTGTACGGCGACGGGCGCGCCTGGTGGGTCTGGCCGGCCGCGGAAAACGAGAGCGTGTTGCGGCCCTACGACTGGAACGACATGCTCATCCACGTGGCCGGCAACCGCACCTGGGTGCGGCTGAACGGCGTGCTCATGGTCGATTACACCAACCCCATCCCGCAATCGACCGACGGCGTCATCGCCCTGCAGTTGCACGCCGGCGGCGAAGGCAAGATGCGCTTCAAGGACATTCACATCCGCGACCTCAGCATCCGCTGAGACGCGGTGGAGAACCAAAAATGACAGTTCGATCGCTTCCCGCAGCCTGTGCTGTTGTCCTACTCGTGTGTTCATCCGTTGTCGCGCAGGAGTTCCGGCCCGGCCTTTCCGGCATTGTCAGGGATCCGCAGGGCGCGGTAATGCCCGGTGTCCGGATCGAAGCCAGAAACCTCGACACCAACCAGCTAGCCCGGACCACGACGAACGAGGCCGGCTTCTACGTTTTTCCCGTGCTGCCCGCCGGCATCTACAGCGTCACGGCTGCGGCGGACGGATTCAAGAAAGCAGCCCGCCAAAAACTTGAGTTGCGCGGCGGCGACCGCGTGCAATTGGACTTCGAACTGGAACTGGGCGCGGTCGCCGATCAGATCACCGTTACCGGCGAGCCGGAGTTGCTCGATACCGGCTCGGCGTCCGGCGGGCAGGTGGTTGATTCCGACAAGGTCCGCGATCTGCCGACTGTGGCCCGGAACACGTACCTGATCGGAGTGATCGCGGCGGGCGTCATGTTCGATATCGGCGAGAACCAGCTCAGCCGCTCGGCCCGCCCTTTCGACGCCGGCAATAACGTCGCCGAGAGCATGTCGGTGAACGGCGGGCGGCCGGGCGCCAGCGATCTGCTGCTCGATGGCGTGCCCAACACCAGCACCGAATCAACCAGCCCCGCGAACATGGGCTATGTCCCTTCACCCGATGCCACACAGCAGTTCAAGATCCAGACCAACACCTACGATGCACAGTACGGGCGCACCTCCGGCGGCGTCATCTCGGTGAGCCTGAAATCGGGAACCAACAAGTTGCGCGGCACGCTGTATGAATACTTCCGCCACGACGTGCTGAATGCCAACCTGTTCCAATCCAACCGCGTCGGCGCTCCCAAGACCGGTTTTCGCTGGAACCAGCCGGGCCTGGAGGTGGACGGGCCGGTTATGATCCCGCGCTTGTACGACGGCCGCGGCCGGACCTGCTTCATGTACGCCTGGGAGGCCGTCCGCAGCAGCATCCCCACCCCGGTAACCGCCAGCGTCCCGATGCCGGAGCAGTTGAAGGGAGACTTCACAAAGACGTTGCAGACCAACGGCCAGATGGTCGCCATGTACGACCCGCTCACCACGGTGCAAACGTCTCCGGGCGCGTACTCGCGGCAGCCGTTCGCCGGCAACCGGATTGCCCTGGAGCGCATGGATCCCGTGGCGCTGAAGATGATCCCGTACATCACGGCCCCGAACATTCCCGGCGCCACCACTCAGAACCTGGTGGTCGGCCCCAATCCGCGCCTGGATGTATACGACTCGCACACCGTCCGCATCGACCATATTGTGAGCGACCGCAACCGGTTCTTCTCGCGTTTCGTCCGGGGAAACCGCCATGAAGTGAACGGCTACGGCGCGTTCCAGGGCCCGGCCTCGCAAGCCTACCGGCACCAACGGCAGAACCAGGGAGCGAGTTTCGACCTGACCACCATGCTTTCCCCCTCGGCGCTGCTGACCACGCGGGTGGGCTGGAGCCGCCACAAGTACAATATCGAGCTGTACGCCGGCGGTTTCGATCCCACCCAACTGGGCTTCCCTGCCTCTCTCGTGAATCAACTCCCGGCCAAGACGTTTCCCCAGGTCCAGATGACCAACTACTCGTCGTTCGGGGCGGGACGCAATCAAGGCGACGAGTTCAGTTTCAGCAATACCTGGTCGTGGTCGGAGACGGTGAACAAGACGATCCGCTCACACTCGGTCAAATTCGGCGGGGAATTCCGCGTCAACCTGAACAACCAGAATGTGCCCACCTCTAATTTCGGGACCTTCGCGTTTACCAACACGTTTACGCAGGCCAATCCGCTGAGCGGCAGCGCTGCCTCGGGTAACGCGGTGGCCTCGTTGCTGCTCGGCATTCCTAACAGCGGCACGATCAATACCAATGCGGCCAAGGCCTACGCCTACCGCTACTACGCCGTTTTCCTGCAGGACGACTGGCGGATTTCGCGAACCGTCACTCTCAACTTCGGTCTTCGCTGGGACTACGAGTCTCCCGTCACCGAGCGTTACGACCAGCAAAATGCGGGTTTCGACTACACCGCCGCCAGCCCGCTGCAGGCGCCCGGCTACAACTTGAAGGGCGGCTTGCTCTTCACCGATAGCAAGCACCGGCTGCCTTACCAGCGCGACCTCAACAATGTCCAGCCGCGCATCGGGCTGGCATGGAGGCTGGCGCCCAAGACCGTGCTGCGCACCGGGTATGGCCGCAGCTACTTCGCCACCTTCACTACGGCCGGCAACCAGGGCTTCAGCCTCACCACTCCCTATGTTTCGACCGACGGCGGCGTTTTCCTGAACAGCAACCGGCTTCCCAATCCCTACCCGGAGGGGATTCGCCAGCCCTATGGACGCACGCAGGGATTGGCCACCATGATGGGGCAGTCGATCACCTTTACCATTCCCGATCGGGTAATCCCGCACATTCACCAGTTCTCTTTGGGGCTGCAGAGGGAATTGCGCTGGCGAACGGTGGTGGAGGTTTCCTACGTAGGCAGCCGCACCATCGACCTGGAGACCTCGCAGAGCATCGACGACGTGACCGCGCAACAACTCGCGCAATACGGCAACACCCTGTCGAGCAGCGTGCCCAACCCGTTCGCGAACTTGCTGCCCGGCACCAACCTCAATGCCGCCACTACCACCCGGCAACAGCTTCTGCGCCCCTATCCGCAATTCACCGGTGTTACGCAGCAGCGCAATCCGGCCGGGCGCGCCTGGTACAACTCGCTTCAAGTGCGCGTGGACAAGCGCCTTTCGCACGGCTTGAACTTTCTGCTGAGCTACACCCGCGCCAGGAACCTGGAAGCCGTCGGATACCTCAACCCGCAAGATCCCATCGACCATCCTTCCCGCTCTTTAGTCGGCACCGACACACCGCACCGGCTGGCGGTGAGCGGCGGCTGGGCGCTGCCGATTTTCAGCCGCGCCAAGGGTATCCAGGGCATTCTGCTGAAGGGCTGGCAGTTGAACACCATCTTTGTCCGGCAGGTCGGTTTCCCGCTGGCCGCGCCCAGCGGCTACTACTCGAGCGGCATCGACCCCTCGTTGCCCGCCTCGCGACGCACCAATACCCGCTACTTCAATACCTGCGTGCTGACCACCTCGGGTGTCCGCCAGAATTGCGCGAGCCCTGACGAGCCGGTGGCCTTCATCCAGCAACCGGCCTATTCGTTGCGGACGCTCAGCGGGCGCTTCCCTACCATTCGCCCTCCCAGGGTCCCGAACGTGGATGTTTCGATGTTCAAGATGATTACTCTCCACGAGCGGTTCAAGCTGCAATTCCGAGCGGAGGCCTTCAACATGACCAATTCGCCCCAGCTCGGCAACCCCAGCACGAGCCTGGGCAGCACCACGGCCGGCCAGCGCAGCTTAAGCCAAAGCAACGACCCGCGCAGCGTTCAGCTCGCGCTGCGGCTGATGTTCTAAGCCCCTGATTGAACCACCAAGACACAAAGACACCAAGGACTTGGCGCCTTTGTGGCTTGGCGGTTCAATTCCAGGCCCAGCTTGGACGGCGGCCCCTCCTTGCCGCGGATTTCGCGGATCTGCTATCATCAAAGCAGCGGATTAACTCTTCCCCCGGAGGGACCCGATGGCTACTGACATGGGTGCTGGACGGGATACCACGCCGGCCGGCGAACAGCGCCTGACTACCGAAGTCGCCGAACTGTTTCCCAGACAAAGAGAATGGACCGAGGACCTGTATTTTCAACTGCCTGACTCACCACGGATCGTGGAGCTTTCGGAAAGACAGCTTATTATGCCTCCCCATCCCACTCACACACACCAGCGAACCGTTGCGAGGCTGTTCGTGCCTCTGAACTCTTTCGTAGAAGCACGGCAGCTTGGTGTTGCTCAATTCTCGGCTCTTCCTGTCAGATTGTGGCCCGGCAAGATTCGGGAGCCGGATATCCTGTTTTTGCTGCGCGAACATGCGGATCGTATTCACGAGCAATACTGGGGGGCGCCGGATCTGGCCATCGAAGTCATCTCGCCCAACACCCGCAAGACCGACCGCGAAGACAAATTCCTGGAGTACGCCCAGGCCGGCGTACAAGAATACTGGCTGGTCGATTCGGAGGCGGAAACCATCGAGGTGTACGCGCTCCGCAACCAGGCCTACGAACTGTTCTCCAAGGCCGGCAAGGCCGAAACGGCGCGCTCGTGGTTGCTCGAAGGCTTTCAGGTGCAGGTAGACGAGGTGTTCGCCAAGTGAACGTTTACCCTGTGATGACCGTGCATATGACAGAGGCCGAACTTGCGCGCGACGTGCCTGCCGTGCTGGAGAAGGTCCGGCAAGGCATCGAAGTTGTCATCGAACAGGACGACCGCCCTGTCGCTGTTCTGAAAGCTCCCCGGGTCAAAGGCCGGAAGATCTCGGAGGTGATTGCCGCGCTCGAAGCCGGCAGAGCCAGCGCGGTCGTCGATGAGGACTTCGGGCGCGACGTGGAAGAAGGCATCAAAGCCCACCGTGAACCGCGGAAGCGGCGTCAGCCCAGTTGACTTGGTCCGCTTTCTAGTCTACAAATAGACTATGACCCGGGTGAACATTCACGAGGCCAAAACGCACCTGTCCAGATACCTGAAGCGCGTGGCCCGTGGGGAGACAATCCTGCTGTGCAAGCGCAACGTGCCGGTGGCGGAAATCCGGCCAATCGCGCAGAATGCCAGGCGGCGGCCGATCGGGCTGGCAAAGGGTGAATTCAAAATTCCAAAGGCGTTCTACAACCCGCTGCCCCAGGAATTGCTCGATTACTTCGAGGGCAAGAAGTGAGGCTGCTGCTCGACACCTGCACGTTTCTCTGGCTGCTGCTTGACGACCCGGAGCTTTCCGAGGCCGCCAGGGGGATGTTCGCTGATCCGGCCAATCAGGTGTTCCTGAGCGTAGTTTCGTGCTGGGAGATTGCGGTGAAATACGCGGCCGGCCGCCTCCCGCTGCCGGATTTGCCGGCCGATCTAATCCCCCGATATCGGCGGGCGCACAGGATTCAATCGTTGCCGCTGGACGAGGCAGCGGCGCTGCACGCCGCGCGGCTCCCGCGCCTGCACGCCGATCCCTTCGACCGAATGCTGGTCTGCCAGGCGATCGTTCACGGTTTTGCCATCTTGACGCCGGATGAATCGATCGCGCAGTACCCCGTCCGCGTGCTTTGGTAGTCTCACTCGCGGGTGAACCGAGTCCCCGCCAGCGTCGGCCCATCCACCGAGAATCTCTGTTCACCTTCCGCTCCGCCGCGCATATAATCCCGCCTTTCAGGAGGAACGAAGATGAAGCTGAAATCGCTCGGGGGGACGGTCGCGGTGATGGTGCTTGTCGCGGCCGGTATCGCCATTTATCCGCAGCAGCGCAGCAGCAAGGAAACCGATATGCCGCCGGCGGCCTCGCCCAAGACGCAGACCGATGCCGGCGGGCTGGCTTATGTGTGGATACCGCCGGGCACGTTTATGATGGGTTGCTCGCCCGGCGACAACAAGTGCGCTGACGACGAGCAGCCGACGCACCGCGTCACCATCAGCCGCGGTTTTTGGATGGGCCAGACGGAGGTGACGGTTGGAGCGTACAGACGCTTCATGCGGGCAACCAACGAAGAGGAGGCAGGCGTTACACGGGCAGACGTCGCAGTGTACAAGCGCTTCAGGCACGACCGCGCTATGCCGCCCGAACCCGTGTTCTTCGGCAGGCCGTTGAATCCCGGCTGGGCGAACGACCGGATGCCCATGGTGAATGTAACCTGGGGCGACGCGGTGGCGTACTGTCGCTGGGCCGGCGGCCGCCTGCCGACCGAAGCCGAGTGGGAATATGCGGCACGCGCCGGCAGCACGGAGGCGCGCTGGCGCTTTCGGCTATAGCGGCCACGATGTCGGCTTTCGGTGTGTGCGGGAAGTCCCCTGATCCTTTTGACTTCCCCCTTCCCCGTCGCGGCGGATCACATCATCCCCCTTCGATAACGTCAAATCAGAGCACATCTCGCGGATGCAGAACCGTGACGCCGGAATATCGCGCAAAGTCGCTCGGATTGAGTGTGAGCAGACGGGTGATGGCGTGTGCGTGCATGGCTGCAACCAAGCGAGCGTCGTGCACTTTCACTCCCGAGATGGAGTGGCTCACGACAAGCCGACGCCATTCGCTGTAGACAGCCTCACTGTCCGGCAGGAGGCGCATGCCCTTTTCGATGGCCCGCACCTGCCGGTCTGTGTCGGCGATTGACAGCCCAAAACCATTGCGACTGACCGGTCGCGTGCACACATTCCAGTATTCGGCCATATTCTGGTGGGTGTAGTGCAGTCGCACGCCAGCTTCGGAGAGTCTCGCGAGCGCGCCGTCAACCAGGGAATGGTCTGGATCGTCCCGGCGGGCGATTCTCAACAGAATATTGGTATCCACCAAGTAAGCGGGGACAGCCATTTCAGTCGTGGTTCTGGTAGATCATATCGCGCGCAAAGGTTTCACCAGGCATGGGCGGGATTTTGTCGGAAAACTGAGCCAGCTCGTCGAGCCAAGCCCGAATCTCCTCGCGCTTGCGCCGCGGACCATCCGAACTGAGCGCCTGCTCTCGCGCCAGGCGGTCGGCAAGCGCCTGTTCCACAATCTCGGCCGGGGACTGGTCGGGGTGCCGGTCAAGCACGGTGCGGAGCAAGTCTTCGCCCCCAGGTGTCAGTCTGATGTTCATCGCTTCCTTCTCGGCTCGATGTCTCATCGACCCGAGTACAGTTTACCTTCTTGGACTCGCACTGGCAACGGGGCAACGGAGCGTCCTGGAGAATGCGGTGTTTTGAATCGCACGTTGCCATCCGCCGAGAATCTCTGTTCACCTTCCGCTCCGCCGGGCATATAATCCCGCAGTTCAGGAGGAATGGAGATGAAGCTGAAATCGCTCTGGTGGGCAATCGCGCTGGTGCCGCTGGTCACCGCGGGAATCGCCATTTATCCGCAACAGCGCAACAACAAGGAAACCGACATGCCGCCGGCGGTGGCCTTCCGCATTTTGCTGGGCGTCGGTGACCGGGAGCCGGCAGTATGGGACGGCGAAGTAACGGTCACGCCGGGCGGCATCCAGCGCCTTCAGGGCTGGCGCTTTCGAAGCGAGCAGGCCGCCGGCTCGAAGACAAGCTGGACGGCTTCCAGCGGCAACTCCCCCGGCCAGGTGGGCCGGCTGGCTGCCGGGCAGCCATTGCCGCTGGTCGAGAACGGCGTCATCGTCTCCACCACCACGCTCGATCCCGGCGCGCGCTTCGACGTCAAGACCAAACAGGGCGACTTCTCCTTTCAGGCCCAGGATGTCCCCTGGGGCGTCAGGAAACGATTCCTGGAGGGCCGCGTGGCCGTGGATCGCGTGCCCAACACCCTGGAACTGGCTGCTTCCAAGGAGGACGAGGACTTCCCGGCGATGGCCCAGGGCGAGGACGCGGTCTGGG